>CAZTGM010000032.1:0-20347 GCA_964613235.1 uncultured Zetaproteobacteria bacterium
TTTCATTGACGGCAGACTAATCAAGCGCAGGTTATAGACCAAGTGTCAGGTGAGGTACCGCGAAAAACGGTGGAGACATACAATTTTTTAGTTTCGCTGTGGGATTGGTTGGAGACACTCGGGATTCCGGGAACAGAATACTAATTAACTGACAACCAAGGTCACTTGACCTGTACCGTTGCCGAATGAGGATACGAGCATGAATTTCCGGCAACGTATTCGTTGGTTTCTGGCTGCACTGGCCATGCTTGTCACCATGTGGGTGGCTGTTGACCTGCATCAGCATGATGCCGGCTGGCACACGCTGGCAGGTTGTTCGCTGTGCGTGCTGGAAAATGCCGTAGTTCATGGGTTTGCTCCGCAATCCGATCATCCTGCCACGGTTGAGATGGCAGCGGATACAACGGCATCGGGAATCTCCTGGCCACTGCCGTTTCAGATGGTGCAGGCCTATCCCATACGCGCGCCTCCCGTACTTTGATTCATCTCTGAACATCAAAGACTGAGAAAACGTACGAACTGTGCCGTTGAGGCCGTTTGTGCGGGAGGAAAGAATGATCAACATACGTTTACTGGCATGCCTGTGTGCATGCCAGTTTATCGGCATGCCGCAGGCATATGCCGGTCAGGCAGAGGAAATCCGTGCCCTGAAGGCGCAGGTGCAAATGCTCATGCAAAAAATCGAGGCACTGGAACAAAGGCAGCAACAGCAGGAAGAAGCTGCGCGGGAGAAGCAGGCCGATGCCGTGCCTCCGTCAGCCATGCCTGCTGCACCATCGCAGATGGCTGAAAACACCGGCAATCCATCTGTTTCCGTTATCGCCACAATCACCGGTGATGCCGTTCGCGGCGGCCTGACACCGGCAGGCACGAAATTGCGGCGCAACAGTTTTTTGCCATTATCGGAAGCCGAATTCGTTTTCGGGGCGGAAGTGGATGCCCATGCGCGGCTGGATGTTACCGTTACGGCTGCTAATGGCGGCATGGCCGTTGAAGAAGGCTATCTGACGGCACGTTTACCCGAGGGCTTCAACCTTCGTGCCGGGCGAAAATTTATTCCGTTGGGGCGCGCCAACGAAACGCATCCGCATGCACTGGTGTATGCCGATACACCCAATGGTCTGGTCAACCTGTTTGGTGCGGAAAAGTTCACGGGTGATGGCCTGTTACTTGATCGACCATGGTATGTCGGTGATCCATCGCAGCATGTGCTACTGGGCGTATTTCAGACCGGCAACGATGTAGCCTTCGATCCCACCGGCAACAGCCGTTCGGCGCTCATGGGGCGATGGATCGGCCTTTGGGATGTCGATGATCTGACCACGCTGGAGCTGGGGGCAAGCTATATCAACGGTGGCAATGGTCGCGGACGCACGCAGATTGTCGGCGGCCATGCGGTTGTGAAACGGCTGAATTTCGATCGCAGTGGCTGGTCGCTGGAAGGGGAGTGGAATCGGGCGCTGACGAGCCACGGTCTGTTACCGAAAACCCGCACCGACGGCGCCTATGCGCTGGCGGAATATGATCTTGACCGGCAATGGCGCGGTTTCGGGCGCTTCGATTACAGCCGCACAAGCGGCTTTGCCGCCGAGCAGGCCTATAGTGCGGGCATCGGCTGGAAGCTCAGCGAATTCCAGCATATCACGCTGCAGTACAAACATACGGCACACGCCTTGCCGCAAATGGCCAGCTGGCTCGGCCTGCAACCCGGACAACATGCCGATGAGCTGTTATTCCGCTGGGTGGCGGCCATTGGCCCGCATGGCGCGCACCGTTACTAGGAGAAGATGATGTTGAAGTATGTATGTGTATTAGGCTTGATGCTCATGAGCTTGGTGGCAACGACTGCATGGGCGCAATTGCAGCTTGTAGCCACCCTGCCTGCACTGGGGCAGATCGCACAGGGCGTAGGAGGTCCATATGTCGATGTGCGGATGCTGGCTCATCCCGATCAGGATCCGCACTTTGTACCGCCGAAACCGACTCTGGCACGCCATCTGGCGCATGCCGACCTGCTGCTGGCTGCGGGATTCTCACTGGAGAGCGGCTGGTTGCCACCGCTGATTGAGACTGCACGCAATCCGGCGATCCGGCCAGGTGTCCCGGGTTATATCGATGGCGGACAGGTCATTCGCACCGTGCTGGGCAAACCGCAGGGTAACATCAGTCGTGCGCTGGGCGATATTCATCCGAATGGTAATCCGCATTGGTGGCTTGATCCGCTCAATGGTGTGCGCCTGGCGTATGTGCTTGCGGCACGCATGTCGGCACTCGATCGCGTACATGAGGATGTGTTCCGGCGCAATGCTGCGGCCTTCGAGGCGCAGGTGCAGGCGCGCATGCATGTGTGGCAACAACATTTTGCTGCGCTTGGTCCTATCGTCAGTTATCACGATTCGTATCTCTATCTGGCCCGGCGCTTTTCCCTGCAGGTCGTGGACTTTGTCGAACCGAAGCCCGGGATTGAACCCTCCACGACGCATCTCGATGCGCTGGTCGGGCACTTGCAGCAGGGTGATGCCGTGGCCGTATGGCTGGAGCCGTATCATGACGGCAAGACCGTGCGCCGCGTCTGTGCATTGGGGCATGTACCATGCCTGATTCGCCCGGATGCAATTGCCGGCCAAGGCTTTGATGCCTATCTGGCTCTGTTTGATACGCTGGCCGGCATGGGGGAGTAAGCAATGTTTTTGCTCAACAGTCTGCTGGCTTGTCTGATCCTGGCCTTGATTATGCCGTATCTTGGCCAGCGTGTATTACAACGACGGGTAGTGTTCGTCGATTTGGCACTAGCGCAAATTGCGGCGACCGGATATACGCTGGGGCTGGCCACGGACAGCTCAGGCATGCTCTGGGCCGCCATGGTTACGGTCATCGCCATTGCCCTGTTTGCGGCGATACCACATGCCTCGCGTCTGCCTAAGGAAGCCGTCATGGGTGCAATATATGTCGTGGCTGCAGCGGCAGGCATGGTGATTTTATCGCATCTTCCACATGCCGAAGGACATATGAGCGATCTGATGTTCGGCAGCCTGCTGGGCACCGGCACGCAGGATTTACTGATCTTGCTGGGCGGATCCGTGCTGGCTGTTGTACTGTTTCGTTTTACCAGCGATGACAGCTATATACAGCGCCTGCTGTTCTATCTTGGCCTGGCCGTTGCCGTCGTGCCGGCCATCCATGTCGTGGGTATCGTGCTCGTATTCGGCATGTTGCTGTTGCCGGCACTGGCCGTGTGGCGGAGGGAGGATAACGGCCCCTTATGGCAAGCCGGGCTTGTGGCACTGCTCGGTGCCGTGGCGGGCATCTTCAGCGCGGAATATCTGGATTTGCCACCATCTTCCAGTGTGGTTGTGGCGCTGTTTCTCTGTGGCCTGCCCGTGTTTATGTGGAAAAATGCTGTGAAGGGTGATGCATGAAGGCAGAACAGCCTTTATACATGCTCTTGGAGATCATCTGGCACAATTGGTTGCACATAAGGCGCATGGACGATGAAATGTCTGATCACTGGTTCTTTTGAGAGGTGAACTGAATGACGGCAAAAACATAAAGAATATCAGTGCGCATGCCTGAAAACATTCATGCACTGCCTGCCGGGTTGCGCGGCAGATGTTCTGGGCTCAAGCATGAAAAGCGAGCATCCGTTTGACTCTCACTCGCAGGAGATATCATCGTGACTTCCAAGATGCTATCTGGCCCCGTTGACGCATTGAAAGCGATAGCCTTTTTGCTTTGTTGTTGTACATTAACGGCACTATGAATGTGATGGATATGGTACTGATTGCAGGCCTGCTGCTGGTTACCGGCCTTTGGGGCATGAGCGCGCGCAAGCACAATAGACGCATGCGGGAACAGGAAGTAGCGCTGACGGAAGAAAAACTTGCCGCTGGCAAGAGGGAAGCGCAATTGCAGGCTGCGGCGGAAAAGCTGACCGTGCTGGAAAGACAGTTGCGCGAAAAGGAAGATGCGCTGAGCCATTTGCGGCAGGAACTGACCGATTACAAGACGCGTGCTGCCAGCCTGGAAACACAGCTTGCAGAAGAGCGCAAGGCAGCAACCGAAAAGTTGGCGCTGCTGGAGGAGGCGAAGGAAAAACTTTCCAGCGAATTTCACCTGCTAGCCAACCAGATTTTCGAGGAGAAGGGCAAGCGTTTTACCGAGCAGAACCGTGCCAGTCTCGATGAGGTGCTAAGACCTGTACGTGAGCAGCTGGGCGAATTTCGCAAGCGTGTGGAAGAAGTGCATATCCATGATGCCAAGGACCGCGCTTCGCTACGGGAGCAGTTGAAAAGCTTACAGGCTCTCAACCAACAAATGAATGAAGAAGCGCGGAATCTGACGCGCGCCTTGAAGGGCGACAAGAAAGTGCAAGGCGATTGGGGTGAACTGATTCTGGAAACGGTGCTGGAACAGTCAGGCTTGCGCAAAGGAATTGAATACACCACACAGGGCGGTTTCCGGGATGATGAGAATCGTCTGCGTAGGCCGGATGTTATTCTGAATCTGCCGGATGGCAAACATATGATTATTGATTCCAAGGTGTCGCTCGTCGCCTATAACGACTACATGCGCGCCGAAAGCGATGATGCGCATGCGGCAGCGCTGGAACGGCATGTTCAGGCTATACGCCAACATATCAAAGAGCTGAGCGACAAGGATTATCCATCTCTGACCGGACTGAATGCGCCTGATTTTGTGTTCATGTTCATGCCGATCGAGGCGGCATTCATGGCGGCTTTTCAGAAGGATGAGAAACTTTTTTCCGATGCATTCAAACGCAATATCGTTGTGGTGACGCCCACAACCTTACTGGCGACCCTGCGTACCGTGGAAAATATCTGGCGCTATGAACGACAGAACGAAAATGCGCGCAAGATCGCGGACAAGGCCGGTGCTGTTTACGATAAATTGCGCGGTTTTCTTGAGGATTTCGAAAAAATCGGAAGTCAGTTGGCGACGGTGCAAAAAACGTATGATGGTGCTTTGGGTAAGCTGGCGCATGGCAGGGGTAACCTGATTCGACAGGCTGAAGGTTTTGTGGAATTAGGCGTGAAGGTAAAAAAACAGTTGCCGAAGAGTCTTGTTCATGAAGCTAACGCAGGTGAACCGGACGACATAGCCCCGAATACTAAAGGCAATTGAATCAGTGGGCAGGGTGATAGCTCGAGGCCGCCGCCATCGGACAATAGAAGGACGATGACTGAGGCTAAATCCCGCACAATCCTACATGTGGACATGGATGCCTTTTTTGCAGCAGTCGAAATACGGGATCATCCGCAATATGCAGGACTGCCGCTGGCTGTTGGCGGTAATGCCGCACAGCGCGGCGTTGTGGCCGCAGCCAGTTACGAGGCGCGACGTTTCGGTATTCGCAGCGCAATGCCGACAGGCACGGCTCTGCGTCTGTGCCCGCAACTGATCCTGCTGCCACCGCGTCTGCCGCGTTATCGCGAGGTCAGCCGGCAAATTCATCGTATTTTTTTGCGTTACACACCACTGATCGAACCGTTATCGCTGGACGAAGCCTTTCTCGATATTAGCGACAGCTTGCGCCTGTTCGGATCGGAAGAGACTATCGGGCAGCGCATCAAGGATGAAATTCAGCGTGAACTGGGGCTGACGGCCTCGGTCGGCATTGCCGGCAACAAGTTTCTGGCCAAGCTGGCCAGCGATATCGACAAGCCGGATGGCTTTGTGCATATCTCGTCCGAATGTTCGGAGTCGTTTCTGGCCGAACTGCCGGTTTCCCGGCTATGGGGCGTGGGCGTGGCGACTGAACGCATCCTGCAACGCATGGGCATTTGCACAATCGGCGAACTGCGGCAGCATAATCCGGGAAAGCTACGCGAATGGCTTGGCAAACAGGGTGAAGTGTTATGGCAACTGGCGCACGGACATGATGAACGGCCTGTTGTTCCGGATCGGGAAGCCAAATCGATATCGCATGAAATAACGTTCGACGAGAACATCCAGGATGAACGCCGGTTGCGTGCACAATTGCTGATGTTGACCGAACATGTGGCCTGGCGCCTGAGACAGTCGGGCAAACATTGCCGGGGCGTGTTTATCCGCCTGCGTGATGCCAATTTTCATACCGTGACGCGCAGTACCTCATTGCCGCAGCCCGTTGATACGACGCATGCCATATGGCGGCAGGTAAAGCACCTGTTCGAACGGCACTGGCACCATCAGCCTTTGCGTTTGATCGGCATTGGTGTTGAACGGTTGCAAGCCGAGTTCGCAGTGCAGCAGGGCGAGTTGTTCACCAGTGCAGAAAGTCAACGCAAACAACAGCAAATTGATCGCATTGTCGATCGCATCCAGCAGCGTTTCGGCAGTGATGCGCTGCATCGCGCCGTACGGGAGCGGTAGGGTGTTGGAAGAGGATAGGGTAGCATCGCGCTGCGAGGTACAATCATGATACAAATCGGCAGAATGAACCGCCTGACCGTGCTCAGGGAAGTGGATTTCGGGCTCTATCTCAAGGGCGATAGCACATGGGGCGATATATTGTTGCCGGCGCGCTATGTGCCGGAAGATATCGAAATCGGCGATACACTCGATGTATTCATCTATTTCGATTCCGAAGATCGCATCATTGCCACGACTGAAGAACCGAAGACGATGGTCGGCGGTTTTGCCATACTGCAAGTCGTAGCGGTAACACCTGATGGCGCCTTTCTTGACTGGGGGCTGCCGAAAGACCTGCTGGTACCCCTCGGTGAACAGCAGGTGAAAATGAAAACAGGACAGCGTTATCTGGTGGCCGTTTATGTAGATGAGGTTAGCGATCGCATCGTCGCCTCATCGCGCTTGGATCATTTTCTGTTCGACACCTCCGAGGGCGATTTCGAGGATGGCGAAGCGGTATCGCTCATGGTTGCGGGCAAAACCCCGCTGGGCGACAAGATGATCGTCAACGGTTCGCACTGGGGCCTGCTGCATCGGCAGGAAACGTTGCGTGAACTGACTATTGGCGAACAACTGAATGGTTTTATCCGACAGATTCGGCAGGACGGGAAAATCGATGTCTGTCTGCATCGCCTGCCATCGGAAAAGACACGCGATGCGGCCGATATGATGCTGGAGTATCTGGTGGCGCATGAAGGATTTCTGCCGCTGACAGACAAAAGTTCGCCGGATGAAATCAAACGACTGTTCGGCATCAGTAAGGGCCAGTTCAAGAAGGCTGTCGGGGCATTATACAAACGCAGAAAAATTATTCTGCAGGACGATGGCATTCGCTTGCGTCGTATCTGGCGCATGCAGGGTTGAGTCGCGACGTGTAACGGTTACATTGCGCGCTCCCGAACAGACGCGACAGCGTTAATCCGGTTCACAGGAATAGCATATGTGGTTCAGAAATATCCATTTTTACCGGTTTGAGGAGCCTTTCACGATGACGGCACAGCAACTGGATCAGGCGCTGCAAACGCGGCAGGCGCGCCCGTGCGGCCAGCTGGAGCAGGCCTGTGAGGGCTGGAGCAAGCCGCTGGGGCTGGAAGGGCAGATGCTGGTACACGAAACCGACGGACGATTTATGATCTGCCTGCGCCGCGAGGACAAGGTGTTGCCGCCATCCCTGATACGGGAAAGGATGGAAGCGAAAGTGTTCGAAATCGAACAGCAGGCCGGGCGCCCGGTGGGGCGCAAGGAGCGTGCGGATATCCGTGACCATTTGCTACAGGAATTGCTGCCGCGCGCACTGGTGAAAGCGACGCATACCTGGGCCTATATCGACGCCAAAGCCGGCTGGCTGTTCGTCAATGCCGCATCGGCCAAACGATCTGAGGAGCTGATTGCCTTGCTGCGACGCTGCGTGGGCAGTCTGCCCGTGGTATTACCGCAAACAGATGTATCGCCGGAATCGGCGATGACCCGCTGGCTTCTCGATGACCATGCCTTGCCACAGGATTTCGAAATCGAGGATGCCTGCGAATTGCGTGCGACGGGGGAGACAGGGGCCGTCATCCGTTGCCAGCATATCGATATTGCCTCGGAAGAAGTGCGGGCGCATGTCCTGGCAGGGAAACACGTGCAGAAAATGGCGCTGAACTGGCAGGAGAGGGTATCGTTCGTCCTGCATGAGGACTTGTCGCTGCGACGTATTCGCTTCGAATCGGAACTGATCAATGAGGCGGCAGCGGAAAGCGATGATGCGCGCTCCCTCTTCGATGCCGATTTCGCCATTATGGGTGCGGAGTTTGCCGCACTGATTCCGGCTTTACTGCAGGCGCTGAACAGTACAACAAGCTGAACTGGATGTTCATCAAGGGTTTGTATTAATGCTGCTGCGTTTCGACTGCGTTTCATTGCGACGCGGCAAACGGCTGCTGTTTCGCGATGCCAGCTTCACGATTCATCATGGTCAGCGCGTTGGCTTAACCGGCGCCAACGGCTGTGGCAAATCCTCGCTGTTTGCCCTGATTCGCGGAGAAATGGAGGAGGATACCGGCAGCGTGCGCATTGCACCGCGGACAGTCATCGCGCATGTGGCACAGCAAACGCCGTCCAGCAACATGCCGGCCATTGATTATGTCATCCGCGGTGATGTGGAGCTGTTCGATCTTCAGCAACAACTGACGGAAGCCGAAACGCGTCAGGATGGTGAACGTGCAGCAGCCCTGCATCACCGGCTGGACGAAATCGATGGTTATACGGCGCACTCACGTGCCGCACGCCTGCTGCATGGCCTGGGTTTTTCGATCAGCGAACATGAGCGTGCCGTCAACGATTTCTCCGGCGGCTGGCGCATGCGCCTGAATCTGGCTCAGGCGCTGATGTGTCGTTCCGATCTGCTGTTGCTCGATGAGCCGACCAATCATCTCGATCTGGATGCCGTTATCTGGCTGGAAGGCTGGTTGCAACGTTATCGCGGCACGCTGCTGCTGATTTCCCATGATCGTGATTTTCTTGATCGTTGTGTGCAAACCATTGCCCATATCGAGCATGAGGCGATCACATGCTACAGCGGCAACTACAGTGCGTTTGAGGTTTTGCGCGCCGACAAACTGGCGCAGCAGCAACAGGCACATGACAAACAGCAGCGCGAAATTGCGCACATGAATCGTTTTATCGAGCGATTTCGCGCCAAGGCGACCAAGGCCAGGCAGGCGCAAAGTCGCATCAAGGCGCTGGAACGCATGCAGCGCATTGCACCGGCACATGTCGATTCACCGTTTCACTTCAGCTTCCGCGATCCGGGGCATGTGCCCAATCCTTTGCTGCGCCTGCAAAACGTGGATGCAGGTTATGGCAATACGCGTATTCTGCAAGGTCTGAAATTCGGCCTGTTGCCGGGTGACCGCATTGGTCTGCTGGGTGCCAATGGTGCGGGCAAATCGACCCTGATTAAATTGCTGGCCGGTGAGATCATGCCCCTGGCTGGTGATTATGAGGCATCGAATGAGCTTCGCATCGGTTATTTTGCCCAGCACCAGCTGGAACAACTACATGACGAATTATCACCATTGCAGCATTTGCAATTGCTGGATGCCGATGCCGGTGAACAGGTCCTGCGCAACTATCTGGGCAGCTACGCCTTTCGCGATGATATGGCCACGAACCCTGTGCAGCGCTTTTCCGGCGGCGAAAAGGCACGACTGGTATTGGCCTTGCTGGTCTGGCAGCAGCCTAATCTGTTATTGCTGGATGAACCGACCAATCATCTCGATCTGGATATGTGTCATGCGCTGACGATGGCCCTGCAGGACTTTGCCGGAGCCATGGTGCTGGTTTCGCATGACCGGCATTTGCTGCGCACGGTTTGCGATCAGCTGCTGCTGGTTGCAGACAGCCATGTGACACCGTTTGCCGGTGATCTGGATGATTATGCACGCTGGTTAAGCGAGCAGCGACGGGTGCAGGGCAGTGAAGTGCTGAAAAAGCAGCCGGATCGCAAGGCTGTGCGGCGTGAACAGGCCGAAAATCGTAAACGCCAGCAGCCTTTGCGCCAGCAGGTGAAAGCACTGGAACGCGAGCTGGAAACATTACTGCAACGAAAAGAAGAGGTTGCAGTCGAACTGGCCGATCCGGCCATCTATGAAGTTGGCAACCGGGAGCGCTTGACCGCACTGAACCGGGAACATGCCCAGCTGGAAAAGGCCGTGGGTGAGGTTGAGGAAGCTTGGCTGGCTGCCAGTGAAGCGCTGGAAAAAACATGAACACGGATACCATGCTGCAACAGATAATATGCCGGGCTACGGGTGCTGCACAGGCTCGCCGCGGCGACGTGATTCAATCGCTATGGAGCGGTTATGGCGAAATCGTGCGCTATCATTTGCAGGGCAGGGACAGCATCATCGTCAAGCATGTACGCATTCCCGATGCCGTGGATCATCCACGCGGCTGGCATAATGATCATGCCCATGCGCGCAAGCTGCGTTCCTATGAGGTAGAGATGCACTGGTATGCCCATGATGCTGCGCGCTGTGATGAGACCTGTCGTGTACCGCATTGCCTGGCTGTCGAAACGCTGGGCGATGAACGACTGATACTGCTGGAAGATTTGGATACGGCAGGTTTTGCACAGCGTTCCACGCAGGCAGACATGACGCAGATCAAAGCCTGTCTGGACTGGCTGGCGCATTTTCATGCGCGGTTCATGCACGAAGACCCCGATGGTTTATGGCCGGTGGGCACCTACTGGCACTTGGCCACGCGGCCGGGTGAACTGGCAGCCATGACTGATGATGCCCTGCGTGATGCAGCGCCCGTCATTGATTCGATGCTTTCCAGCTGCTGTTTTCGCACCTTCGTGCATGGCGATGCGAAGCTGGCCAATTTCTGTTTTTCTGCTGATGGCAGACACGTGGCGGCCGTGGACTTTCAATATGTTGGCGGTGGTTGCGGTATGAAGGACGTGATCTATTTTCTCGGCAGTTGCCTGCACGAGGAAGGACTGACCAGACATGAAACGACATTGATCGATGTGTATTTTGCACAACTGCAGTGGGCACTGGAGGGATATGGATGGGACGGTAACTGGTCGGCGCTGGAATCTGAATGGCGGCACATGGTACCGCTGGCACATGCGGACTTTTACCGATTTCTGCAGGGCTGGATGCCGGATCACCGGAAAATCAATGTGCGGTTGCAGCATATCGTGCAACAGGTACTGGCTGATCTGAGTGTATAAAGCTGCATCAGCGTTGATGTCGCAGTGTGTGGCCTTCGTCAAACATCCGGGCTAGCATCCATTCATGGCCATTTATGCGGTGGGGGATATTCAGGGCTGCTTTAAGCCACTTAAGCAACTCCTTAAAAAAGTTGAATTTAATCCGGAAAAAGATCAGCTATGGTGTGTTGGTGATCTGGTGAATCGTGGTCCCGACTCGCTGGCGGTATTACGCTATCTGAAAACACTGGGCGATGCCTGCACCTGCGTACTCGGCAATCACGACCTCTATCTGCTCTCCGTTGTGGCTGCCGGCGATAGCAGTGGCAATGCCAGCCTGCAGCCGGTCCTGGATGCCGAGGACTGCGATGAACTGATTGACTGGCTGCGCCATCGTCCGCTGCTGCATGTCGATACGACGCGCGAATGGTGCATGGTCCATGCCGGCCTGCATCCGGACTGGTCATTAAAGGAGGCTGTGCAGCGTGCTCGGGGCATCGAAAAGGCCCTGCGCGGCAAACACTGGCAGGAATTTTGTGCACATCTGCATCATGTGAAGTTTCCGATCTCGCAGCCCGGCAAAAAGGATCCGACACGACCCTTGTTCGATGCCGCCGTCATGACCCGTACGCGTTATTGCACACAGGATGGATTATTCAACTGGAATGTGCGTACCGGCGAAAGCTCCAATCTGAAAGACAGGCCATGGTATGCCCATAAGACCTTACGCTGGCGCAGGGACTGCAATATCGTATTCGGCCACTGGGCCGCGAAGGGACTGATCGACCACCAGCCGCATGTGCTGGGGCTGGATTCCGGTTGTGTCTGGGGCGGCGCCATGACGATGGCAAAAATCCGTAAAGAACGGCGTTTTCGTATCGTGGCCAACGTACGCTGCCAAAGTTGTCAGAAACCTGCCGGCAAATCGAAATCCGCCAGCAAGGGCGCATGATCGGAGAAGCGTTGCATACGATCATGTATGGATGCCGTGCCTGCTGTGGCAGCAATATCGGGTGTGCAGATATGATAATCAATACGCCAGCCGACATCTTTGGCGCGTGCCTGTCCTCGATTGGACCACCATGAATACGCTTCCTGCTGCGGGTGCAAGCGGCGAAATACATCGACAAAGCCTGCATCCAGCCAGCGGCTGAACCAGGCCCGCTCTTCGGGCAAAAAGCCGGAGTTTTTCTGGTTGCCGCGCCAATTTTTCAGGTCGATACGCTGATGCGCGATATTCATGTCACCACAGATAATCAACTCGCGTCCCTGCTCACGCAGACGTTGAATGAATGGCAGGAAACGTTCCAGGAAGAGCATTTTTTTCGCCTGTCGTTCACATGAACTGGAACCGGATGGAAAATAGACACTGATAATGGAGTACTTGCCGAAATCCGCCTGCAGGTAGCGTCCCTCTGCATCCATATCGGACCAGTCCGTTGCATCGTCCACGGAGCCGAAACCATGATGTACACGATCCGGCTCACGACGCGTATACAGGGCTACACCGGCATAACCAGGGCGTTCGGCCGGATGAAAAAAAGTGTGGTAGCCATCCGGTTTGGCCGTATCGGGAATCTGATGGAGCTGAGCCTTGATTTCCTGCAGACACAGGACATCGCTATTGGTCGTGACGAACCAGTCGAAGAAACCCTTGTCAGCAGCGGAGCGGATACCGTTTACATTGCAGTTGATGACTCTCATGCCTGAGGCTCCCATTGTTCAATACGTTGAATGTAACTTTCCTCATCCTCCAGCTTGGAGATATCCGGTACGAAGATACCGACATTGGCGGTGTTTAGGTGCTCCAGCCAGCCGGAGAGAAACTGTCGATACATTTCATCCATGAGCTGTTCGTTTTCTGTTGCCGCAGGTCCGACATACTCCGGGCTAGAGGCGATTTCGCCGCGTACGGCGATATCGACATTGCCGATGATGGGTTCACGTTCGCTGTCCAGCGCACGGAAATGACCGTGCACATCGAGATAGACTAGCCACGGACGTCCCGGTTGCAGCGAGGCAATCAGCTCGGTCATTTCCTCACGGTCGGGAATCGCTGGCGCGGCCAAATGATGCGTGACAGCGTGGGCGAACACATCGCGCATCCAGAAATCAAATTTGCCGGCTTTGCCGACAGGCTTGAGTCCCTGTTTGCGATCCTTTTTCAGGCGCTGACCCGACCAGTATTCGGCGGTTTCCTTATCGGTAATGCATGCATCATTATCCTGCAGCGGTTCGGCATAGGTGCAAGCGCGCCAGCTGCCATCCTGCTGCAGGCGCCAGGCCTTGCTGCCGGAAGGAGAAAGGGCATCGATGGAATAGCATAATCTCATACATTGCCCCCATTATCGAAATGACGGATGACGGGCAGGCCTGTTTTGGGGTTCAGCGACAGGCAGATTTCACCGCGTAACAATTGCAACAATTCATGGCCGACCAGCTGATAGCGCCAGCCCTGCAGGCAGGGGACATGCGGCGGTTCACCATGACAGCGATGCCCCCATGAAGCCAGGGCCATCAAATCCGCTTTGCCGGCCAGGATGGCCGGTGCAATGGCGCCGGTTTCGGCTTTCAGGCGCACCAGCGTATCCAGCATTTCACAGCGCAGATCGGTGCCAGCGGTATGATGCCGCCGACGTTCACCTTGCGGCCAGTCGGCTTCGTCACAATTCATGCCGCTTTGCCAGGCCAGCATGATCACTTCGCCGAAACGTCTGATCATCCCCTCGTTCAGGCCTCGAATACGCCGCAGTGTTGCAAGATCAAGATTCTTGCGACGGGCAATTTCCAGCAACGGCTCATCGGCCAGAATGCGGCGGCGGGGGATATTGCGACGGCGTGCTTCCCGTTCACGCCAGGCGGCAAGTTCGCGCAAGGCGGCCAGATGTGCGCCCTTGAGCTTGTTGGCTCCCTTGACGCGCCAGAACAGCGTGTCATCGCTTTCGCGGTAAGTGGCCGGATCGCACAAAACGACCTGTTCTTCCGCCAGCCAGTCCAGACGTCCGCGTGCCTGTAACTGATCGCGCAAGACCTGATAGCAGGGCATCAGCCAGATAACATCGTCAGCTGCATATTCCAGCTGTTTTTTTGTCAGCGGACGGATTTTCCAGTCACTGAATGATTCCTGTTTTGTCAGTGCTTTTTTGGTAATGCGCTGGACCAGGTTGCCGAAACCGATTTGTTGCCCGAATCCCAGCAAGGCGGCTGCAATCTGTGTATCAAACAGGGGCATCGGTACGGTGTCGCAGGCATTGACAATGATCTCGATATCCTGTCGACCGGCATGAAACACCTTCAGAATTTCAGGGTCACACAGCACATCCCACACCGGCTGCATATCGTCGATAACGATCGGATCGATAATCCAGCACTGGCCATTGCCATAAACCTGCAGCAATGCAAATTCGGGATAATAGGTGTTTTCGCGATGAAATTCGGTATCCACGCACAGGACTTTGCAGCGTTTCATTTCCGCACAGGCCTGCAACAGTTCGGCGGGTTCATCGATATAGGAGAAAGCGGACATCGGCACAGCCTAGCCAGAATATTTCATGAAGACCATGGATGGGCATACTACAATGACTCCACTTGTGACACACCTACCAAAGATGGTGCGAAGATATCTTTTGCCATTCATGCCATTTGGGCCTGTTGATACGAGTCAGACGCGTATCTTTGCCCGGATAGTCTTCCCCACGTTGACGAATGGTGGCCGGAAGCGGAATATGCCGCCTCCAAAATACACCCGAAAAAGGATAGTACCATGGCAAGAAAGTTTAATTTCAGTGCAGGACCGGCAATGTTGCCGACAGCCGTTATCGAACGTGCACAGCAGGAAATGCCGGAGTGGAACGGTTCAGGCATGTCGGTCATGGAAATGAGCCACCGCGGTAAGGAATATATGTCTATTGCGACAAAAGCCGAACAGGATCTGCGTGATGTGATGCAAATTCCTGATGACTACAAGGTACTCTTTTTGCAGGGGGGCGCATCCTCCCAGTTTGCCATGGTGCCCCTCAATCTGCTGGGCGAGAAGAAAAACGCCGATTACCTGAATACCGGCATGTGGTCCAAAAAAGCCATTGCCGAGGCAAAACGTTTTTGCGATGTCAACATTGCCGCCGACACATCGGATACCGGCTTTACGACCGTGCCGGCGCAGGAAGAACTGAAACTGAATCCCGATGCGGCATACGTACATTACACGCCGAATGAGACCATTGGCGGCGTGGAATTCGATTACATACCGGACACCGGCGATGTGCCTCTTGTTGCAGACATGTCTTCAACCATTTTATCGCGCCCGATCGATGTGTCCCGTTTTGGCATGATCTATGCCGGTGCGCAGAAGAATATCGGCCCGGCAGGGCTAACGATCGTGATTATTCGCGAAGATTTGCTGGGCATGGCCGCAGAAACCACGCCAGCCATGTTTAACTACAAAACCCATGCGGATAATGGATCGATGTACAACACACCGCCGACCTACAGTTGGTATATGGCCGGCCTGGTGTTTGAATGGATCAAGGAGCGGGGTGGACTTGAAGCGATTGCGGCAGTGAACAAACGGAAGGCCGATAAACTCTATGCAGCCATTGATAACAGCGATTTTTATGCCAACCCCGTTGCCAGGAATGCACGTTCCTGGATGAATATTCCGTTTACGCTGGCCGACCCTGAACTGGATGGCGACTTCCTTGCAGGTGCCGCGGAAAACGGTCTGATTACGTTGAAAGGGCATCGCTCCGTTGGCGGCATGCGCGCCAGCATTTACAATGCCATGCCGGAAGAAGGCGTGGATGCGCTGGTGAGCTATATGCAGGCATTTGAGCGCAAGCTGAAATGATGGCACTGATGACGCCCAACGGCGACCTGTGACAGGTCGCCGTTGTTGTGTCTGGCAGGGGATATGAGCATGCTTCTTTTCGTTTGCCTGACCGTTGACCCTTCGACAGGTGGCTATAGAGTGCCTGCGCACTCCGGTCTGCAACCATGCAGTCTGGCCCGACTCTCTGATTGAGTGCCTGATTTCCAGGGGTTGAGTTTCATTCACCGCGAACATGGGTATCCTTCGTGCATGCCGCGGGCTTTGTGGTGAATAATGGTTTTGTGGTGAAGGAGAGGGCGTATGCCTAAGGTCTGGATTGCCGATAAAATGAGTAGCCGCGCGATTGAAGTTTTCAAGGCTCGCGGTATCGAGGTGGATTACAAGCCAGGACTGTCGGATGAGGAAAAGCTGGCCATTGCCGGTGATTACGATGCCATCGCTGTACGCTCATCCACCACACTGAAGGGTGCCTTGCTGGATGCCGCCACACGTGTCAAGGTCATCGGCCGTGCCGGTATCGGTGTTGACAATATCGATGTGGAGCAATGTTCGCGGCGCGGCATCGTGGTCATGAACACGCCGTTCGGCAACACGATCACGACGGCGGAACTGGCTGTGGCGCATATCGTTGCCGCTGCACGCATGATTGCCGAGGCCTCTGCCTCCACGAAGGCCGGAAAATGGGAAAAGTCCCGTTTTATGGGTATGGAACTGACCGGCAAGAAGGCAGGCGTTATCGGCGCCGGCAATATCGGTGCTATCGTTTGTGACCGTTTGCGCGGACTGCATATGTCGGTCTTCGTTTATGATCCGTTTATTTCCGATGAACGCGCTGCCGCCATGGGCGTAACCAAGGTCGATAGCGTGTCCGAACTTGCCGCCATGGTCGATGTGCTGACCATCCATGTGCCGCTGCTGGATGCAACGCGTCATCTGATCAATGCGGATATCTTGGCCGGCATGAAGAAGGGCGCGATTCTGGTCAATTGCGCGCGCGGCGGCATTGTCGATGAGAAGGCGCTGTATGAGGCCTGTGCATCCGGTCATCTGCGTGCCGCAGCGCTGGATGTCTATGAGCAGGAGCCGGCACGAGAGAATCCGTTGTTTGCGCTGGATAATGTGACCTGTACACCGCATATCGGCGCCTCCACCAGCGAAGCGCAGGAGAACGTCGCCGTTCAGGTAGCTGAACAAATGGCTGATTACCTGCTGCATGGAACGGTCATGAATGCCGTGAATGTGCCTTCGCTGTCCGAAGAGGAACAGCGACTGCTGGCGCCATATATGTTGCTGGGCGAACGCATGGGCCAGTTTATCGGCCAGACGATGCGCCCCGGTTATTCCAGAGTCACTATTTCGTTTCAGGGTATGGCCGCCGGTATCAACCGCAAGGCACTGATCAATACGATTTTACAGGGACTTCTGTCGCAGAGCTTTGAGGAAGTCAATGTGGTGAATGCGGCTATGCTGGCGCGTGATCGCGGCATCGAAATTGTTGAGCAGGCCAGTGAGCAGGCCGGCAACTTTTCCACGCTGATTCGCCTGCAAGTGGAAGGGGATGAAGGCGTTCGTTGTGTTTCGGGCACGTTGTTTGATGAAACACGTCCGCGCCTGGTCAGTTTCGATACCTGTGAAGTGGAAGTTGCCCCTGAAGGTAACCTGATCTTTCTGCAGAATGAAGATCGACCTGGCGTCATTGCCGCCGTTGGCGCGATTCTGGCCGAGGCAGGTATCAATATTGGCGATTTCCGCCTCGGTCGTCGTGAAGATACGCGCAATGCGATTGCGCTGGTGCAGGTCGATACGCCGCCCAGCCAGAAAGAACTGGATCGTATGGCTGCATTGCCGAATATGCTCATGGTTCGCTATGCCGAACTGGGGAAACAATGAGCCTGCGTCCGATCGTTGGCCTGACAGATGCCTTTGGTGTTCGTGCTACGACCTTAAGAAAGTTGCAACGGGCATTACAGGATCTCTATACCTGGGCAGGCTATGAAGAAGTGATTCCGCCTGTTGTGGAACGTCCGGAAACGCTGAATGCCGGTGCCGGGCGTTTTCTGGCCGACCAGACGCTGATCTTTTCCGATCCGGCTGATGCCGGCCTGCTGGCGTTGCGCTCGGATATGACACCACAGATTGCGCGTATTGCCGCCACGCATTTGCAACATCGCGACACCCTGCGTCTGCATTATTCGGGAACGGTGGTGCAGGCTCGCGTGGACGGTCGTACCGGTTCGCGTCAGCAATGGCAAACGGGTATCGAATGCATGGGTATCGCCGGTTTGGAAGGTGATGCAGAAATCCTGCAACTGGCGGCACGCTCATTGGCGGTTGCAGGTTTTGCCGGTTCGTTGTTGCAGGTCGGCCATATGGGACTGATTCATGCACTGATCGAAGGCAGTCAGCATGATATCGAGCAGTGGGTGGAAGTGCTCAATCATCGTTCGCCGGATGATGTGCGTGCCATGCTGGCGCATGACCGGCTGGATGAAAAACGCGGCAGCTTGCTGGTTGATCTGGCCAGCGGCATGGGGGATCGTGATTGGTTGCTGGTGCATCGAAAGTCCGTTTCGCCGATGTTTGCTGCTGCCGTGGATGAATTGCTGGAGCTTGTGACTGCCGTGCACGGACATGTAGCCGATGAGATGAATGTGATTGTCGATGCTGCTGTCTTGCCGCGCTTCCTGTACCACAGTGGCATGGTATTCCAGGGGTTTGCCACCGGTGCAGCACAGCCCTTGCTGCATGGCGGTCGTTACGATGCGATGATGGCCTCGCATGGTAGGGATATGCCTGCCACGGGGTTTTCGTTTGATTTATGGCGCTGGCTGGATGCCGGAGCAGAGGTGAATGCATGAAAAATACCGTAGCAGTGGGAATTCAATGGGGTGATGAAGGCAAGGGCAAGATTGTCGATTTGCTGGCACCCCGGGCCGATATCGTGGCCCGTTTTCAGGGCGGCCCCAATGCCGGGCATACGCTGGTCATCGGCAATGAGAAAACAGTACTGCATCTGGTTCCGTCCGGTATTCTGCATGAGGGAACGCTGTGTCTGATCGGTAATGGTACCGTCGTGGCACCGGAAACAATTGTTGAAGAAATGGACACCTTGCTTGCGGCCGGTATCCCAGTGGCAGAGCGTCTGCGCATTTCCGACCGTTGCCAGTTAATCCTGCCGTATCACCGGGCACTGGATGCCGCACGTGAATCGGCCAAAGGCAAAGGCAAGATCGGCACCACTGGCCGGGGGATCGGGCCAGCCTATGAAGACAAGACGGCACGGCGCGGTATTCGTCTCATCGACCTGGTTTGCGATGATCTGGACCGCAAGCTCGAGGAGAATCTGGCCTGGACCAATTTTCAACTCACGGAATATTTTCATGTTGAGCCGGTCACACGCGATGAAGTTGATGCCGTCATTGAACTGGCGAAGGCACGTCTGTTGCCATTGATGGCTGATGTATCGCTGATTCTGTTCGATCGCCACAAGGCAGGGGATGCCATCCTGTTCGAAGGTGCGCAGGGCACGATGCTTGATGTTGATTTCGGCACCTATCCATTTGTGACATCCTCGAATACCGTTGCCGGTGCGGCTATGGCCGGACTGGGTGTGGGGCCGGGCATGGTTGAATCAGTGCTGGGCATCTGCAAAGCTTATACGACGCGCGTCGGTGCCGGCCCGTTTCCGACCGAACTGTACAATGCGGAAGGTATGAACGATCCGTCAGGCAAGCATCTGGCGGAAAAAGGACATGAATTCGGTGCGACAACGGGACGTCCGCGACGCACCGGCTGGTTCGATGCCGTCGTTGTACGCCACGCCGTGCGCGTAGCCGGCGTGACCGAACTGGCGATCACCAAACTAGATGTGCTCGACGGCCTGTCGGAAGTGAAGCTGTGTGTGGCCTATGAGAAAGACGGAAGGCGCCTGGAAACGATTCCAGCCGATGCGCATATGCTGGAATCATGTACGCCGGTGTATGAAACCCTGCCGGGCTGGAATGACCATACCTTCGGCGCCACTTCGTTCGAACAATTGCCGGAAGCAGCCCGTCATCTGCTGCGACGCATCGAGACGGTATGTGAGTGTCCGATCACGATGCTGTCCACAGGGCCAGACCGGGATCATATTATTCATCTCTGACGCGTTATGAGGCCTGATAGGCGGCAATAAGTGCCGCCTTAATGTGCGGATGCTGATCCAGCTCATCGATATCCAGATATTTTTTGGCTATTGGTTTCAGAGTTTCGATAACCTTCTGTTCAAGCCAGGCTTGCCTGAACCCTTCGATATCAAAGTTTCCGTCATGCACAAAAGAAGCAGCCAGCCCTGTCGCATGCCGGAAAGTAAGTGGTTCCATAATCATCATATCAAATTCATGGGAATGAATGCCGATACCATT
>CAZTGM010000033.1:0-12391 GCA_964613235.1 uncultured Zetaproteobacteria bacterium
CCCTGGCCTTATGTGCCTTTATCAGCCGACCTTCTTTTGCACATCAGGCCACTAGGGCCTGTTAACACTAATTTCGATGGCGTCGATTAGGCTATTTTTGTGGCCCTGCAAGGCTTCGCAAGCGTAGCGTGCTTGATGCACGTAAGCTTTCGGCAACGCAGCAGGACGGAAAAATAGCCAATCCCTTCGGGCTGCGCTTCAAATAAGGCCACTCGGCGTTGCTCGGAATTTGTTTGGAGGCACCAAACTTCATCTCTCGCGCCTTGATTGGCCTCATTTGGAGCGGCAGCGCCAACACCGAAATTAGTGTTAACAGGCCCTAGTTGTTGGCATCATTGTTCCGAGAGATCACTTTAAGTCATGGTAAGGACCGCAAGCGTTATCACACCGGGAGTCCCGCATCATGGTGTTCGCAGGATAGAAACCTTCTTTGATGATAAAAACTATTTATGGTGGAGCCGTTTTGCCTCGTTCCCGATGGATGAAGATGACCTTCTGGGCAGCACGCGCTATATCGATCTGAATCCGGTTTGAGCAAGGATGATACATTGGTGAAAGACGTCAAAGTATCAGGTGATGACTTGCTGCAATGCTCTGCTGATTTGGTAGTCATCTACAATGAGTATTCCACGTCTTCTATGGATTAAAATCTTATGGAAAAGATCAACGCTCGTAATGCAAAACAGAACCACGGAAAGGCCGGGACAGATATGTGGTATGGCCAACATCTTGCTGCTCCAGTGTATAACCCCGATCAGCCATCGCCCTGTTAAAGCGTGTCCGTCGGCCGCGCCCGGGATCAACAATAATGACCTTGCAATGCCGGTTGGCATGCGCATCAATAAAACGGGCCAGCAAGTCAACATGATCCGGCTCATAAAGCAGGTCGCTGCCGACAATCAGATCAAACCGACCCAGACGTTGATCTTCATCGCCCCACCCTGTTCGCACAAACGGGATGCTTGCGCCATCATTCAGGCTGACATTTCGTCGCAAAAAGGCTTCTGCCTCAGGATGACAATCGGTGGCCGTAATATCCGCCTGGCGGTAGTTGAGCACCAGGCTGGCCAGCGCAATACCGCAACCTACTTCCATAATACGCAAACCCTCGATGGCATAATCCTGCATCAGATGCGCCAGAACCTTGCCGGACGGCCAGATAACCCCGAACAACGGCCAGGATGCAGATGAAATCCCCAGTTGTTCCGCGACGCCGTATTCATCGGCATATTGCTGACAATCACGCAACGTGCGCACATGAATATCCATATTGTTAAATTCAATGGTTTGATAGCGAACGCGCAGTGCAGACATGGGACTCCTGTCGATACGCAGATACGACACACCACGCATTTCAGCCACCCTACATCATTCAGCGCCCGTTCACATCACCAAAAACCATTATGCAACTGCGGACCCCTCAGGCCGAATGGCAACCGTGTTACGAATACGCGTACATACCTGGCCGTCCGCACGTACATAATGCATGTCGAAACATGGCGTAGCCCGCCCTGTCACTGCCAGTTCGCGACGAATATCATCCCGTTGCCGGGCGGGAAAATTGAATGTCAGCAACAAATCCGAATTGCCTGCATGAACAAAATCCAGTTCCAGCTTCCTCGTGGCCACCCGATATCCCGGAAAACATTTCAAACAGGCCAGTGCCGGTATCGGGTCCGCCAGACATGCCTGAAAGCCCCCGAACATATTACCCTTTGCATTGGCAGACAGCCATGTCAGCGGCAACCGAATGCGCACGTGATGCCAATGCGCATCCAGTTCAAGCACCTTGATACGCATCAGCCAGAATGGCGGAAAATACTCCAGACGCCTGCGCTCGGACAGAAAACGCATACGTGCCAATATCCGTACCATACTGCCCATAGTTTGCCCTCCACCATAAGGTTTCTTCAGGAAACCTTATTAAAGGTTTATTTAATAAACCGTCTATTGGTTCCTTATAGAAACCATGATAGTATGCCCACATGAGCATCCCATCCAGCTGCCCCGTCGACGGGCTTCTTCACTCACTCCCGGATCGCTGGAGTTTTCTCATTGTACGCGATCTGTTTTATGGCATCCGCCGTTTTGATGCACTGCAAACACATCTCAGCATCTCAAAGAAAACACTGGCGGCCCGACTAAAACAACTTGAACAGTCGCATATTCTGCAGCGCGTCCCCTATCAGCAGCGCCCGCTACGCCATGAATACCGCCTGAGTGCCAAAGGGCAGGCCCTGTTTCCCGTTATCATTGCCATGGCCAACTGGGGTAATCGCTGGCTGGATCACGCCCCGTCATTACAACTGTATCATGCGCCATGCAAGCAACCGATCGAGACCCCCTGGATTTGTCACCATTGCCGCCAGCCTATCACTCCCGCCCGCGTAACAATCAAGGCTGGCCCGGGCGCTGATACCGGGGACATTCACGCCCTGCAACAGGCAAAACGCAAATCAGCAGCGCGCTAACCCGCCATCAGGCCTTTTGCCGCCGGCGTTGCGGCCGACGCCGCGAGTTGCCGCATCGCGGTGATGATCCGCCACGATGCCCGCCCTGATGGCAAACTACGGCATCGCCCTTCTTCATACCTTCCGGGAATGCATCCGGATGGGTCGGCTCACCGATATCCAGCAATAATTTCGTTACTGGCTCAAGCGGAATCGAATGCCCGATATACGCCTCAATATCTGGCAAGCCGAAACAGAAACGCTCACAAGAAAACGAAATAGCATGCCCCGTTGCACCAGCCCGGGCCGTTCGCCCGATACGATGCACATAATTCTCGGCATCCTCCGGCAAATCATAGTTGTAAACATGGGTTACATCGTCGATATGCAGCCCCCGGCTGGCAACATCCGTGGCCACCAGCAGATGCAACGCACCTTCGGAGAATTCCTTCAGGATGCGCATACGCTTTTTCTGCTGCACATCGCCTGACAATATACCGACAGCAAAGCCATAACGCGCCAGCTGCAGTGCCACTTTCTCCCCGGTACGCTTTTCATTGATAAAAACCATGCCCCGCCGCACCTGATCCCGCCGCAACAGAGAAATCAACAGCGGCAGCTTCTCATCCATCGCCGTGTGATACATGACCTCACTAACCCCGGATGCCGTCACATCGCCGGCTTCGGCGCGTAATTTGACCGGATTGTTCATGTGCTCATAGGCCAGCTCCAGCACCCGATGCGATAATGTGGCGGAAAACATCAGCGATTGCCGCTCGTGGTATTTGGGCAACCGCCGCATCAGGAACCGCAGATCCTTGATAAAGCCAAGATCGAACATGCGATCCGCTTCATCAATCACCAGCATCTCCGTCAGACGCAACGAATAACACCGCTTTTTCAGATAATCGATGAGCCGCCCCGGCGTACCGATCAGAATATCCACTCCATGCTGAAACGCATTTTGCTGTTTCTCATAGTCCACGCCGCCATACACCGCATGCAGCCTGATATCGGAAAACTTTGTCAGCCGTTCCGCATCACGCTGAATCTGCACCACCAGTTCACGCGTCGGCGCAATAATGATGGCTCGCGGATGATGCGCCTGTCGCCCCTCTCTGACAGGGCTGGTCAGCAAATGCTGAATGATCGTAATCAGAAAGGTGGCCGTCTTGCCCGTGCCGGTACGGCCCTGTCCGGCAATGTCCTTGCCCGCAAGTGCAGCAGGAAGCGCCACCTGCTGCACCGGTGTAAGCTCGGTGAAACCCATCGCATCAATGGCTTTCAGCAGTGGCTCTGCCAGGTTCAATTCACTAAATAATGTTGTTTGCATGCGCCTATGGTAGGAGAATATCAGGCAAAGTGCATCCTTCGCCTTAGATATGCAACCGCCTGACCGAATATACAGGCCATTGCCATGCATTACGCGCCTGACTAGCTTGCCGCATCTGGCAACAAAGCGCGGGCCCATGGCGCAATTGGTTAGCGCTACCGGCTCATAACCGGTTGGTTCCAGGTTCGAGTCCTGGTGGGCCCACCAATTAAAAGGCATATAGCATGAGCAATCAGATTCAGGCAGAAGAACTTGAGCGACTGATCAAACAGTCCATTCCTGATGCAGAGGTCAAGGTACACCTGTTCTCAGGTGATGACCATTTTGAAATGGAGGTTGCCTCTGCATCGTTTGCCGGCCTGAGCAAAATTGCCCAACACAAAAAAGTCTACGCCGCACTGGGCGACCACATGCAGGGAAACATCCATGCTCTGGCGCTGAAGACACGCATCAAAACCTGAATGGAGGTTACCATGTCCAACGATATCCTGAATCAAATCGACAAGGCCGTAAAAGAACACGACATCATCCTGTTCATGAAAGGCACACCGGAATTTCCCCAGTGCGGCTTCTCGCAGCGCGTGGCATCCATTCTGGACGGCTTCGGTGTTCGCTATGTCGCCGTCAACGTCCTGCTGGATCCGGCCGTACGCCAGGGCATCAAAGATTACAGTGACTGGCCGACCATTCCCCAACTCTATATCGGCGGCGAATTTATCGGCGGTTGTGATATCGTCTCGGAAATGTATGAAAGCGGTGAACTGAAAACCCTGCTTGAGCCGTACATCCAGGCCCCCGATGTATAATTATCACTTGAATTAAGGTTCAGAAAAGTCTATAAATATGCATGTAAATGTCTTGCTTTGACTCCTCTTCTCGCCCATCCATGCCGGATTACCTCCGGAAACGGACAGCATATAATCGGAGCAGGAGCATTTAACGCATGAAGGCCACGCTGCAAACCACCCTCAACCAGCGTCTGACACTGACGCCGCAGTTGTCGCTGAGCCTCAAAATCCTCGCCATGAACCGGATCGAGCTGGATCATTATCTGGAAGAATGTATCGAGCGAAATCCCATGCTGGAAAGCCTTCCGCCACAAAATGAAGCCGAAAATGAACCGGAAGCTCCACGCAGGGAAGTCGCCGACCAGGCCGGAGACAATCGCTGGGAGCGGCTATATCAACGCGGCAACGAGTCCTATGACCGCATGGCGCATATTCAGGATCAGCCGACGCTTTGCGAGGCATTGCACCTGCAACTGGATCAGCAGCCGATGTCCGATGATGAGCGTATTCTGGCGCATGCCATCGTCGATTCGCTGGACGATGACGGCTTATTCCGCGCTGACCCCGCTGCATTTTCAACCGAACACGGCATTGATGAAATGCAGCTGGAGCACGTCCTTACCCAATATATCCAGACCTTGGAGCCGGCCGGCATCGGCGCACGCGACATCACCGAATGTCTGCTGTTGCAGCTGGACCCGGCCAATCCTGCCGATCGGAATGCACGCATGTTGTTACTTCACTTCCAGCATCTGCTCGGTGAAGATGAAACAACACTGCTCAAGGCCAGCGGGCTTCAGCCTGAACAATTACGCGCAGCCATGGAGCGCATGCGACGGCTGGATCCGTTCCCCGGCCATGATCTTGGTGGACAACAAGGTCATATCTACGTGGAACCCGAAATCCTGTTCATCAAGAACGCGACGGGTGGCATCGATGTGGAAATTCCACGTTCGGCATTCCACCGCATTCATCTCAACCAGCGCTGGCAGAATGCGCAATGGAGTGGTGCGGACAAAAAATTCGTCGATACCGCCATGCAGGAAGCCAACTGGATTATCCATGGCCTGACCCAGCGCAGGGAAACGCTGATGAAGCTGGGGCTCTGCCTGGCCAGGCGTCAGAAAAGATTGCTGGATATCGGCTTTCTCGGCATCAAGCCGCTCACCATGCGCGAAGTTGCCGAAGAACTGGGCATGCATGAGTCGACGATTTCCAGGGTGGTGCAGGGTAAATATGCCGCCACACCGGTGGGCACCATGCCATTAAAGGCATTTTTTTCCACTGGACTACAGACCCGTAGCGGTGGCACGATTTCATCATTCCGTGTCCAGCAACGCATCAAGGCGCTGATTGACTCGGAACATGCAGAAAAACCGATATCGGATCAACAGATTGCGGAAAAATTGCAGCATGAGGGTATTGAGATTGCCCGGCGTACAGTCGCCAAATATCGTGAGCAAATCGGGCTGCCTTCAAGCAGCCAGCGGCGGCGGGCCGCAAAAAGCCGTCAAAACCAAATGCGGAGGTAATCTATGCAAGTATCCATCACAGGACGCCACGTCGACTTAACGGACCCCCTGAAGAACTATGTTCAGGAAAAACTGCAGCACCTCAAACATTCGTTTGACCATGTGCTGGATGTCCATGTCGTACTGTCAGTGGAAAAATTCCGACAGCGTTGTGAAATCAGCATCCAGACCAACGGCCTGAATATCCATGCCAGCCATGAAACCGAAGACATGTATGCCTCCATCGACGGCGTTGTCGACAAGCTGAACCGTCAGCTCAAACGCTATCGCCAGAAGTTGCGCAAACATCATGCCGAACAGAGCCAGCGCAAAGGCCCCGAAGTTCGCGTGTCCCGGCGCACGCTGGCCTATTCGGATGCCGATGAAGAGCTGCATGAAGATCAACAACCGGATACCATTGCGCACACGCAACTGTATGCCAAACCCATGAGCGTGGATGAAGCCATCATGCAGCTTGAGCTGTCTGGCCAGGATGAGCTGGTTTTCACCAACCAGGAAAATGAACAAATCAATGTGCTCTATCGCAAGCCCGATGGCTCGTTCAACTGCATTGAGCCGGAAGCGACATCATAATTTATAACGACGAGAGACCCTATGCCATTACTTACAGAAGATCATGTCATCCTGAATTCAGAGGCACTGAACAAAAAGGCTCTGATCACTGATCTGGCACAAACGATCACATCGATCGATACCGACCTGATTATTGAGGTCGTTATGGCAAGGGAGCAACTGGGCAGCACCGGCATCGGCCATGGGGTGGCCATTCCCCATGGCCGTATCCCCGATCTGGTACATCCGATTGTTGCCGTCGCCAGACATCCGGCCGGCATCGACTTTGAAGCCATCGACGGAGAGCCGGTGCACATTGTTGTCCTGCTGCTGGTACCCGATGACGATAATCGCCAACACCTGGAATTGCTTGCCCATCTGGCGCGCCTGCTGCAAAAGCAGTCGTTTCGCGACAATGTCATGCAGGCACAAAGTGCCGCCACGCTGGTAGCCCTGTTTCCGGAAATGACCACTACCCCATGAGCTCAGCTGCAGGTGTCTCGATACGAAGCCTGCTGAAACAACAGGGCAAGGCCATGGATATGCATGTGCTGGCCGGAAAAAAGGGACTGGATCGCACCATTGAACACCCGCGCATCAACAAACCATCGCTGGCTTTTGCCGGCTTTATGGATTCCCTCGATGACTCTCATTTGCAGGTTATCGGCCATACTGAACTGAATTATCTGGCTACCCGGCCTCCTGCTGAACAACGTCAGGTCGTACAGGCCCTGTTTGAGCGGCATCTGGCCGGCGTGGTTATCGCACGCGGACTGACACCGCCGGATATCGTGATTGAGGCGGCGGAGAACACTGATACGCCACTGTTATCCACCTCGCTGGAATCGCATCTGTTCATCTCACAGATGATGGTATTTCTGGCACGTAAACTGGCACCTGTTTCATATCAGCATGGCGTCTATCTGGATATCTTCGGCCTGGGTGTACTGCTCATTGGCCCAAGCGGCATTGGCAAAAGTGAAATTGGCCTGGAACTGATTTCGCGCGGGCACCGACTGGTCGCAGATGATATGGTCGAACTGGTCAGACAGGGCTCCGATATCATTGTCGGGCACAGCCCTGCCGCGCTGCGTTATCATATGGAAATTCGAGGCCTTGGCGTACTGAATATTCGCGATATGTTCGGCGCAGCGGCCATCACCGATACCAAACGCTTGCGCCTGGTTATCGATCTGGTGCCATGGGAACAGGCCAAACAGCGCGAACGTCTGCCCACCGAAGACGAGCATATCGATATTCAGGGCGTAGCCATGCCCAAGGTACACCTGCCCATTCGCCCCGGTCGTTCACTGGCCATTCTTGTCGAAGTCGCCACACGCAATCAACTGATGAAATTACGCGGCATTGACAGCAACAAACATTTCATGGATGCGCTGGAAAAACGCATTCAGGATGGCAGCCAGCCATCGTGAGTCGGGCATGCTGCTGATAAGCGGATTATCCGGCGCCGGCAAAAGTAC
The DNA here is from genome assembly GCA_964613235.1 of uncultured Zetaproteobacteria bacterium. Lineage (GTDB taxonomy): Bacteria > Pseudomonadota > Zetaproteobacteria > Mariprofundales > Mariprofundaceae > J005. Next base: position 8,137 of record CAZTGM010000033.1, read on the forward strand.
CGTACTGCATGCCCTGGAAGACCAAGGCTTTTTCTGTACTGACAATCTGCCATTGGAAATGATCCATGACTGGGCCGAATATATGTTCCGGCGTCAGCAACCAGCGGCCCTGTGCATCGATGCTCGAAGCTGCCGCGATCCACATACCTTCCGCGATGCCTATGCCGCAATTCTGCAATCGGCCAATGACTGGTTCCTGCTGTTTATCGAGGCCTCCGATGAAGCATTGCAGCGTCGTTATTCTGCGGTCAAACGGCGTCATCCCTTTGCCCCCGATGCCAACCTTCTCGACAGCATCACACGTGAACGCAAGGCCATGGAACCGATCCGTGAAATGGCGGATCTGGTGCTCGACAGCTCCAATCTGACCCCTTATGCGCTGGCTGCCAGGGCGGAAAACTTCTGGCAAAGAAAACATACATCGGGTAAAGGCATCTTCGTCACCATTACTTCGTTCAGCTATCGCCACGGCATCCCGACCGATGCAGATATGGTCGTCGATGTCCGCTTTCTTCCCAACCCCCATTATGATCCGGCACTGGCTCCGCTGACCGGCAAGGATCAGGCTGTCATCGATTATTTTCAGAGTCAGGCGGATATGCACAAGGCCGAAAGGCTGCTGAATAAATGGCTGGCCTTTGCCTGGCCACGCATGCAGCAGGAACGCAAACAGTATTTCACTCTGGCCTTTGGCTGCAGCGGAGGCCGACACCGTTCGGTCTATCTAGCGGAGCGCGCTGCCGACTGGCTGCGGCAGCATGGCGCTGAACCCTCGCTGCATCACCGTGAACTGGACCGCATCTTCAGTGCCTCTCCGCTGTCGGAACAGGATAAAACATGATCGGAATCGTACTTGTCGGACACAGGCACATTGCCAGCGAAATGTTGCATGCCGCAGAGCATGTGCTCGGCCCCCAGGTGTTGATCACAGCTATCGATACCGGCCCCGAACAAAACCCCAGAGCTCTGGCCGAAGCGCTGGAACAGGCATTCCATAGCTGCAATGTCGGCGACGGCATCCTGCTGCTGACCGATATGTTTGGCGGTACCCCCTGCAATATTGCGCTTAGCAAGGCATCCGAACACGCCCATGTGGAAGTAGTTTCCGGTTTTAATCTGCCACTGCTGATCAAGGCACTTAGCCTGCGTAACCAGGTCGAGGACCTGAATCAGCTGGCCCACCAGATTGTTACTGCCGGACGTCAGTACATTTGTCTGACTTCCGCTCTGTCATAGACTGCCGGAGCAAACGGATCATGTCTGAGCAAGAAGTACGGATCGTCAACAAACTGGGGCTGCATGCCCGTGCTTCGGCCAAACTGGCGGCAACAGCCAGCCAGTTTGTCGCCGATGTGGCGCTGATCAAGGATGATATTACCGTAAATGCCAAGTCCATCATGGGCATCATGATGCTGGCCGCAACCAAAGGCAGCATACTGCGGATTCGCACCAAAGGCGACGATGCTGAACAGGCACTACGAGCCATTGTGCAACTGATTGAAAGTCGTTTCGGGGAAAATGAATGAACATGTCTGTACTGAAATCTGCAGGCAAAAGCACTGGCATCGCCATTGGCCGCATCCAGAAACTGACGCGCGGGCGTATTCCGATACCTGAAAAAAACATCCAGCCACATCAGGTTGAGGATGAAATTCAACGCCTCAAACAGAGCATCAAATATTCCCTCGATGAACTGAATATTGAATGCGAACAGCTCGAACAACTGGAGATTCTGGACCCCCTGCTCATTCTGGAAGTTCATCGTATGCTGCTGACCGATCCGGAACTGACGGAAAAAACCATTGATTCCATTGCACAGAACCTAGTCAATGCCGAGTGGGCCCTGCGGCAACAAATCGACCGTATCAAAATGGTATTTGCCGCCATTGAAGATCCGTATCTGCGCGAACGCAGCGACGATATCGAACAGGTTGGCGCACGTATTATCCGCCACCTGCAGGGGCATGTGCCCAAACATGAATTGATTTCCGGCACCTCGGACACCATCCTCATTGCCGATGATTTCAATCCTGTCGATGTGGTCAAATTCTGGCGTCAGGGGGCCGCCGGTCTGATCGCCGAGCAGGGTGGCATGAATGCCCACAATATCATTGTTGCTCGTGGCATTGGTCTGCCGATGCTGGTCGGCGTCAACGATATCCTGAGTCAGGCTCGTGACGGTGACATGATGATTCTGGATGCCGAACTGGGTACATGGACCATCAATCCGCAGGCGCAGGATATACGCAAATATGAACTATTCCGCAATGCCCTGCACATCATCGAGCAGGATCTGCAGGCCTATGCCACACGCCCTTCCACCAGCGAAGATGGCCATGCCATGGCGCTGATGGCCAATCTGGAATTCCTTGACGAAGTAGCCATGCTGCAACAGGTCGGCGCTGAAGGCATCGGCCTGTTTCGCAGCGAATTCATGTTCATGAACGCCCAGCAACTGCCGGATGCCGCCGCCCAGGCACAGTGTTACAAACGCCTGATTCAGGCCACCAATGGCGGTCCTGTTACCATACGCCTGCTGGATATCGGCGGTGACAAGCCGGTGTTATTCCGCGAAATTGCCGGCCATGAATATGCCGGTGCCAATCCTGCACTTGGCCTGCGTGGTATACGCCTGTTGCGGCAATGGCCGGAAATCCTGCAACATCAGCTGACCGGCATCCTGCTGGCCAGCCAAAGCGGCCCGGTCCAGTTGCTGGTACCCATGGTCGCCTCCACCGAGGAAATTGAACTGGTGCGTAATATGTGCGAACAGATTTGTCGTCAGCAGGGGCTTAATTTCAATATCCGTATCGGCACGATGATTGAGGTGCCTGCCGCCGTCATGATTGCCGATGAGCTGGCAAAGGTCAGCGACTTCTTTTCGGTCGGAACCAATGATCTGATTCAGTATACACTGGCAACCGACCGTAGCGACGAAGAAGCCGATCATATCTATGGGGCCAAGCATCCGGCCATCCTGAAAATGCTGGAACTCACCGTACGTGCCGCAAAACAGCAGGGTATTCCGGTTACGGTATGCGGCGAACTGGCATCCGATGACAACTGGACGGAAACCTTTCTCAATCTCGACATCGATGCGCTGTCCATGAGCACGCACAATATTCTGCCCATTCGCAAGCACCTGGCCAAATTACGCTATCAACCCAGGCGTCTGTCGGACTCATGAAAACCCGAGCCAGACTCTGATTTCCTTTGCCCATTGCCGGCACTCTGTTTACCCTTGCTGCCCTGAAGGTTGACCGGAGGTTGCAGCATGAGATACGACTGGAGTGTGGATGAAATTGCCGAATTGTTCGAACTGCCCTTTAACGATCTGATCTATCGGGCCCAGCAACACCATCGCGCTCATTTCGATGCCAATGAGGTGCAGCTGTCCACGCTGCTGTCGATCAAAACCGGCGGCTGCCCTGAAGATTGTAAATACTGCCCCCAGTCTTCACGCTATCAGACTGAACTTGAGTCCGAACTGCTGATGAAAAAGGATGAAGTTATTGCCGCAGCAAGGTGCGCCAAGGAAAACGGCGCCTCCCGTTTCTGCATTGGCGCAGCCTGGCGGGAACCCAAGGGACGCGCCTTTGACATGGTGCTGGATATGATCCGCGCCATCAAGGACATGGACATGGAAGCCTGTGCCACGCTGGGCATGCTCGATGCTGAACAAGCCGCGCGCCTGCAGGAAGCCGGGCTGGATTACTACAATCATAATCTGGACAGCGACCCGGAATTCTATCGCGAAATCATCAGCACCCGCAGCTACGATGAACGACTGGACACGCTGCGCCATGTACGCGCTGCAGGCATGAGTATCTGCTGCGGCGGCATTGTCGGCATGGGCGAAAGTCGCCGCCATCGCGCCGGCCTGATTGCCCAGCTGGCACGCATGCAGCCACATCCGGAATCGGTACCGATCAATATGCTGGTCAAGGTGCCGGGTACGCCTCTGCAGGACGTCGAAGCACTGGATCCTTTTGAGTTCGTCCGCACCATTGCCATTGCCCGCATCACCATGCCGGCCTCGCATGTGCGGTTGTCCGCCGGACGCGAAGAAATGTCCGAAGAAATGCAGGCCTTGTGCTTTCTCGCAGGCGCCAATTCCATCTTCTATGGCGAGAAACTGCTGACCACAGGCAATCAGGCTGCCGATCAGGATCGGGCGCTGTTCAACAAACTGGGCATTCGCCCGCAACAGCAACAGGTACCGTCATCGCGCCGCATGGCCAACGCCTGACATCCG
>CAZTGM010000033.1:12491-19340 GCA_964613235.1 uncultured Zetaproteobacteria bacterium
CCCGCAACAGCAACAGGTACCGTCATCGCGCCGCATGGCCAACGCCTGACATCCGGTACCTGTCTGTGCCCGCACGCTGCTGACATATTTGAGGTGCCAATGCCAACAAACGGCCCTAGGGCGATGTAAGAAGACGCCGTACCTGTTGCACATCGCTGGTCGGCTCATTGCACTGAAAGTTTTCACAGATATAGGCCGTGGCCTTACCGTGCAAAGGCCGGTATGGCCGGGTAAACGGAATGTGCTCTGCATCGCGCCGTAATATAACCGTATTGGGGCGGAACTGCTGCCGTATAACCCTTAGCATGGCCGGACCATCGCCCTTATCCAGAGGGCCTGCCAGCACAATTTCCCGCGACGGCGTTTCGGCCAGCAGCAAGGCCGACAGCATGTGCAGCATGCCTTCCGGTACTTGCTGCGCTTCACTGGCAAAACGCGCCATGATATCGGCTGCCCGTTGCTCGGCTTCACTGTCCGCCGTCAGACGCGCCAGACGCAACAAATTATGCATGGCTACGGCATTGCCCGATGGTAGCGCCCCATCAAAGCGCTCCATAGGCCGGACAATCAATTCGTCGCTTTCCGGTGTCAGATAAAAACCACCGCCCGGCGCCGCAAAATCATGCAGCATGTGTTCGTTCAGCTGTTGCGCCTGCGCAAGCCAGTGCGCATCCAGTGTGCTTTCATACAGCTCCACCAGCCCCCAAACCATGAAGGCATAATCATCCAGCTTGCCATCCACGGCGGCCTCGCCGCGATACCAGCGGTGCAGCAAGCGGCCATCATGCCACAACTCCCGCCATACAAATTTCGCCGCCCCCGCCGCCGCATCGATCAACCCGGGCTGCACAAAAATGCGCCCAGCCTCCGCCAGGGCCGCAATCACCAGGCCATTCCAGTCAGCCAGGATTTTTTCGTCGCGAAACGGCCGCGGCCGCTGATCGCGTGCTTCCAGCCAGCGCGCGCGAATAGCAGGCCAGTCCAGCGTAGCCAATCGCTCCGGCTGCTGCAGATACAAAACATTGGCCCCCGTGTAACTGCGCGTGGCTTCATCGCGATAATTACCCTGCCGGCGGATATCGAACGCGGCCAGCAAGGCTTCCACCTCCTGCTTGCTGAACAGCATGCGCACTTCCTCCGTACGCCATACATAGAACGTGCCTTCCTCGCCTTCCGAATCGGCATCCTCAGCTGTGAAAAAAGCGCCCTGTGCATGGCGCATATCACGTAGCAGATAAGCGGCAATATCCAGCCCCGTCTGTCGTAACTCCGGCTGCTGCGTCATCTGCCAGGCTTCGGCATAGGCCATGAGCAACAGTGCCTGGTCATAGAGCATCTTCTCGAAATGCGACAATCGCCATTCCTGGTCAGTTGCATAACGATGGAAACCACCGGCCAGATGATCATGGATACCACCCAGGCGCATGTATTGCAGTGTTTGCACGGCCATGTCCAGCGCTTCCGGCTGCTGCCGCAATGCAGCATAGCGCAACAGGAACATCAGCTTGTGCGGCGAAGGAAATTTCGGCGCTTCACCAAAACCGCCCCATTCCTTATCAAAGCGCTGTTGCAAAGCGGTAAAACCGGCATCCACCAGCGTGATATCGACCTTGCCCCTGGCCAATATCTCATCTGCAGTGATCATGGCTGCCGTCACTGCAGCCGCAGATTGTTCAATTCGCTGTCGATCGTTATGCCAGAGCTCGCCAATACGATGTGCCAGCGTCACCAATCCCATGCGCCCAAAACGATCCTCTTTGGGCAGATAAGTGAAGGCATAGAACGGCTTCTTCTCAGGCGTCAGCAGCACATTCAGCGGCCAGCCCCCGCCACCGTTCAACCGCTGTGCAGCCTGCATATAAAGCGCATCGATATCAGGACGCTCTTCACGATCCACTTTGATGCAGACAAAATATTGATTCAGCACTGCCGCCACAGCGGCATCGGCAAATGATTCTTCCTCCATGACATGGCACCAGTGACATGTCGAATACCCGATAGACAACAATACCGGTTTGTTTTGCAGGCGTGCCAGCGCAAAGGCCTCCTCACCCCAGGAATGCCAGTTGACGGGATTATGTGCATGCTGCTGCAGATACGGACTGGCTTCATGCACCAGAGCATTGCTACAGCTCGCTTCATGTGTCATCGATACCTCCGCTGCCGACAATGGCAGGGGCAACAGCAGCAACCACCACCAGGATTTCAGGATGGTTCGGCCAGCGCAAAGGACAGCGAATGACCGGGCTCGTCATCCAGACAGAATACCGAATGCCAGCAACAGTCAGCCGTACTGTGTTGCGGCAATAACAACACATCACCGGCATGCAAGGTCAGCCCCCAGCCATGTTCAACCAACTGGCGGGTAAATGCCGGCGTATGGTTGAGCAGGATTTCCAGCGTGCCCTGATCGTCGGATTCCATCGCCTCGACCAGCTTCTCTTGTGATGCTGCCATGGCCTTCAACGCAGCAAGCTGGTCATCCGCAAAACCGGGCAGAGCATCAGGCAGGGCCATGAACGCGTCGATTTCCCGCAGCAATACTTCGCGAGGCAAGGCCAGCCAGGCCGTACGCCCGTGCAGTTGCGCATAAACAACGCCATGATGACCGTGTTCCACGTCCTGATGAAACTGGGCGCCGCCCTGCGGCGCATTGGAATAAATAATTCGCTCGACAAAATCCGGGCGAAAGCCCAGCAGTGTTTGTAACAGTGCCTGCAGTGCTGCATGACGCGTTACCATGGCGCACTCGGGAAACACGCGTTCAGCCAGTTCCGCCGCCAACCGCTCGCGTAACGGATCGTCCTCCTGATCCTTGAACATCTCCATGCCGTAGGAAAAACGAAAACGAATGGAATCGTCCTCGTCGAAAAAGGACAGACAGGAGACCTTCATCCATAAATCCTCGGCAAACAATTCACCGGATTTCACTGCATCGAAGGCGATTTTCTCAATTTCCTGCATATCATGGCCGGAATGAATGGCGGCCAGCAACTCGAAATCGGGCTGCAGGCGCTGCTGATAAATCGCTTCATCGAGAATATCGACACAGCTCTCGCCATGGCGCACCCGTCGCATGATCGTCAGCGCATCGGCAATGGCATCGGCATAATCGGACACATATGGCAACAACATGCCGGGCAGTCGCACTGCCAGACTGCGCTGCCAGCCCTCCATGATGGTCGCGGTATCGGGCATGGCTGGCGATGCCTCTGGCGCAACCCGTCCATGCACGGTGCCTCGACGCTGCAACAGCACACCTTCCTGCCCGGCGGCATCCGTCAGCCAGCGCATCTGCTGCCGCCTCGAATATCATGATGGCTATATATCATGCGGGCAGACTCCTAGATATCTCCAGAGTCATCAAGCATGGCATATTGCTGTTCAAAGTGCTGTTTGAGTCTGCGCGCGGCCTGCGTATATGCCTCCACGCTGCTCCAGGTATGCTCGGGATGCAAAATCGCTGTATCCACGCCAGGACAGGCACGTGGAATATGCAGGCCGAAAATAGCATCGGCATCGTATTCCACATCATCCAGCGCACCATCGAGTGCCGCATTCAGCACGGCCCGTGTCACATCAATATCCATGCGCTCCCCGACTCCATAGGGTCCACCGCTCCACCCGGTGTTGATCAGCCAGCAATTGACATTCTGCTGCCGCAGCTTTTCGCCCAGCATCTGCGCATAAACCTTGGGATGACGCGCCATGAACGGTGCGCCAAAGCAGGGAGAGAACGTCGCCTCCGGTTCACTGACGCCTGCTTCAGTACCGGCAACCTTGGCCGAATAACCCAGCAAAAAGAAATACATGGCCTGCGCCGGCGTCAGCCGGGAAATCGGCGGCAACACCCCGAAGGCATCGGCCGTCAGCATCACCACATTGCTCGGCTGTGCCGCCACACCGGGATAAATGGCGTTGGCAATGGCCTGAATCGGATAGGCGGCACGGGTATTCTCCGTCAGCGAAGCATCATCGAAATTCACGCGACGCGTCAATGTATCAAAGCAGACATTCTCCAGTATCGTACCAAAGCGCTCCGTCGCCTCATAAATCAGCGGCTCCTTTTCTCTGGACAGGCCGATCACCTTGGCATAGCAGCCCCCCTCGAAATTAAACACATCATGATGGCTCCAGCCATGTTCGTCATCACCGATCAGCCGACGACGCGGATCGGAAGACAGTGTGGTTTTACCCGTACCGGAAAGGCCGAAGAAAATCGCCACATCACCCTTCTCGCCGACATTGGCCGAGGCATGCATCGGCAGCACATCTTCTTCGGGCAACAGATAATTCATGATCGTAAAAATCGACTTCTTGATTTCACCGGCATAGGCCGTGCCACCGATCAACACCAGTCGACGCGCCAAATGCAGAATCACAAATGCCTCCGAATGCGTACCGTCCTGGCTGGGCATGGCATGGAAATGAGGCACATGCAGCACCGTGAATTGCGGCTCATGAGCGCCGATATCCCGCCCCAGATCGACAGGGCGCACAAACATCGTGCGGGCAAACAATGCATGCCAGGCATCCTGCGTAATCACCCGCACCGGTTTCTCGAACTGTGAATCAGCCCCAACCAGGCAATCCTCAACATAGACCTGTTGCCCTTCCAGATAGCGGCATACACGCCGATACAGCGCATCAAACTTTTCTTCGGAAAAGGCCCGGTTGAACTCGCCCCACCAGACCTTGTCATGGCTTGTCGGGTCATCGACAATAAATTTGTCCTTCACTGCCCTTCCGGTGAAGTGGCCGGTTCGCACAAGCAGCGCCCCCATGTGTGCCAGATGCCCTTCCCGATTGCGAATCACATGTTCATAAAGCCTCGGCGAAGGCAAATCCCGGAAAATATCTTCCAGGTTGCAAATGCCCATATTCGCCAGTGCATCTCTGATTGTTGCGTCGAATGGCATGGCCATACCTCCCGTGCGTTTGCAAGATTTTATCGCAAATCGACTATTCAGGAAACCGCCACCGATTTCCCACATTGCCAGATAGCGCCAAAGCTGAAAGGGTTCGCCTCAATCCGGGGCGGATCATTCATCGTGAACAGCCGCCCTTTCAAAAGGGTGGCCCTGAATGCGCTGGTTTCTTTGTTTGTTCATCCTGCTTTGCAACGGTTGCCTGGCCGGAGCCGCGGCAGGGACCGCTGCCGGCACGGCGGCAGGAGCCACCGTTGGTGCGGCCGTCGGCATTACCACGGAAATCATCAAGGCTCCCTTCACCATCGGTGGCGCCATCATCGATGCCGTCAGTGATGACGACGAAGACGAATAGCCGCACCGGGAGCTGATCAAGGACATCCGGAGTGGCACCGGCATGTTTTTCAGCATGCTACAGGAGCATTTCCGTAAAAACACCCAATGCTGGTTCGTTAATCAGAACTGCGGTGCAATAGTCACTGAATTGCCCGAAGATAGCGTCCAATCTGCCACACACAGTCGATTCCTACCGGGAAATTCTCCCCTCTTACCCGAATTTTTCACGAAGCCCATGTGAAGTGATGAGAAAGTTGCGTTGAATCATAGCTTTAAGCCCTTCTCAAAAGTTTGCGAAACGTCCGGTCAGCTCCGGGCTGCATCACAGGCCCTCGCCAGAAAGTCCATGTGATCCACTCCGAAAAACATTTCCGGACGGCGGGCGGGTGCTGCATGCAGGATGAATGTCGGCACACCGAATGCACCTGCATCAAGTGCCTGCTGTGTATATGTCTCAAAATCCTCGTTCTGTTGCCCTAGCCAGTGATGGGGCAAATGTTTAAGCGTAAATATCTGCTGTAACCAGTCATCGCGGGATACATCCACCAGACCACTCCACAGCGCATCGAACACAGCCATGCCGAACATGCTTCGCTGTGCCTGTGGCAATGCTCCGATCATTCGTAACGCCGGCCTGCTGTCAAAACTGCCCGGACGAATGACCTTCAACGGCACATCCAGATAAGCCGCCCAGCGCTTGAGGTCGCGCAAGGCATAGCGTGCCTTGTTTTTGATAAGTGCAGGCGACACATTACCGGAGCGTTTGATCAGACGAGGCAAATTCACCGGCAGCCAGTTGAAGGTGCAATGGTGCCGATCCGCGAAGATCTCCAGTTGCGTGCTGGCCAAATAACTGTAAGGACTGATAAAATCAAAATAAAAATCGACGTTCACACGCTGCATCAAACAAACCTAACAGCATCACCGGATGCCGGGAAGCGCATCGGTATCCGCCTGGCACGCATGATCCAACGAGCCCGGACTAATGCATCGTCTCGTGCGGCCTGATCCACCAATAGAGCAGCATCGCCGTCAAGGCTCCCAACGTATCGGCCAGCATATCCTTTTGCGCATCCCAGATATCACCCTGGGAGCCCAGAAATTCGATGCCGGCCTCACCGCCATCGGCAACGGCATACCACCATTCGATGATTTCATAACCGGCGGCAATACTCATGATGAAGAAGATACTGAACATCGTTGCCAGCACAGAGCCACACAAACGTTTTCGCAACAGCCACTCGGCCATGGCAAAGGCATAAAAACCTACGGAAAAATGTGCAATACGATCAAAATGATTACGCTCAAAACCAAACCAGTGTGAAACCGTCTCAAACGGTACATGAGCAAACGTGTAATGCGCACCGATGGTATGCCAGAACAACCAGACCGACATCATGGCATATGCCGCATCACTGAAACGAAAACGAAAATAACCCCAGACCAGAACAGCAAAGATCAGCACCACCGGTATACTTTCAGCCAGCCATACCTCGCGCGATCGCGGGCTGATCCCCAGAGCGATGAAAAAGATGACAAACACCAACGCCAGCGCCCCCGGCAGCAGGTGGCTGCGCATGTCTGT
>CAZTGM010000034.1:0-19194 GCA_964613235.1 uncultured Zetaproteobacteria bacterium
TCACCACCGGCACCGGTGCCTCCGGCGAAATGCGCGACACATCGCCCCAGATAAATTCATCCACAATAATATCGCCAATGACCAGTATCACGCTGCGCCTCCCGCCTTACGGCCACGAATATAACCCTCTGCATCCATCCCGCAATGCATGGCATTCATAACCAGTATGCCTGCACCTGCCGGATCACTTCATGCTGCTGTGCTTCCAGCCCCAGCCACAGTGGCAAACGGACTAGGCGCTCCGCGTACTGTTCCGTTACCGGCAGGCTGCCCGCAGTGCGGCAGAAACGTTGTCCGGCCGGTGCCAGATGCAATGGCACGTAATGAAACACACACATGATGCCGTGCTGCTTCATGGCATGGATAAAATCCGTGCGCTGTGCGGCATCGGCCAGCAGCAGGTAATACATATGCGCATTATGCTGGCAGGATGCCGGAATCACCGGCCGCCGGAGATTCCCTGTCTGTTCCAGCTTGCTGAATGCCTCATGATACCTCTGCCAGATATGCAGCCGTCGCCCGGTAATCGTTTCGGCATGATTGAGCTGCCCCCATAGAAATGCGGCAATCAGTTCACCCGGCAGAAACGAGGAACCGACATCCACCCAGGTATACTTGTCCACCTCGCCACGAAAAAAGCGACTGCGATCCGTACCCTTCTCCCACAGGATTTCCGCCCGTTCGACAAATCGCGAATCATTGATCAGCAGGGCACCGCCTTCACCGGCAATGACATTCTTGGTTTCGTGAAAACTGAATGCCGCCAGATGCCCGATACTACCCAGCGGTTTGCCCTTGTATGCCGACATCACACCTTGCGCCGCATCTTCGATCACATACAGGCCATGACGCTCGGCAATATCCATGATCACATCCATCTCACAGGCCACGCCGGCATAATGCACAACCACAATGGCCCGTGTTTTGTCCGTGATCGCGGCCTCGATCAAGCGCTCATCCATATTCAGCGTATCTTCACGAATATCGACAAACACTGGTACGGCACCACGCAACACAAAGGCATTGGCCGTGGAAACAAAGGTATAGGAAGGCATGATAACTTCATCACCGGGCTGCAGATCCAGCAGCAATGCCGCCATCTCCAGTGCCGCCGTGCAGGAATGCGTGAGCAGTGCCTTTTCGCAACCGGTATGCTGTTCCAGCCATTGCTGGCAACGGCGCGTGAACGGTCCATCACCGGCAAGCTGACCATGACGGTGTGCCTGCCGGATATAGCGCAACTCATCGCCGGTCATATACGGCTTGTTGAACGGAATGGACGGTGCAATCATTCGTTTCCCCGCCAATACAGATATACATGATCGCCGCGCAAACGCCAGGTCTTGACTAGCCGCCCCAACGCCGGCGTCGGTGTCTCCGCCAGCACATAGACGCCTTTTTCCCGACCACGATACCACCATATCGGCTCGCGATCCTGCCGCCAGACATCAATATAGGCTGCAATGGCCAGCCCGGTAGCCACATCATTCTGTGTGCGCAGCGGTGCATTATCTGTCATACGCATGATCTCTTCGGCCACGGCCTTCACATCACGTTCAGGACGCCAGTCCTTGATATAGGGTAAAATCCCCACGCTGTAGGGAATCTTGATCAGGACCACCAGACCAATCACCATCATCGCCTGCCGCAAACGAGCAGCATCCACCTGCAATAACAGCCCACTCAGCAACAGGGCCATTAACCCATATAGCGGTACCAGATAACGCGGCGTGGCCCCGGCCGAAAACCAGAAAGGCAACAGACATGCCAGCAAAATCCACAACAGCGTTTGTACATCTTCCGTCAAGGCAAACTGCTGCTTTCGCCGCAACCACCACCATAGCAGCAATAATGATACAGGCAGCGCACGGAAGGCAAAGAGCAGCGGATAACTCAGCCAGTGCCACAGATAATCAAGCAGGCTGAATCCGGCAAAATTACGCAACGCATCCCGAACGGTTGTCGTCGCTGTACTCTCACCCTCGGGCACGATCAAAGCCTGCCACAGCACGGGCACCGCCAGCGCCAGTAATGCAGGCAAGACAAACAAGGGTTGCTTCAGCAGCCTCCATCGCTGCAAACGCCACAGCAGCGCCAGGCCGGCTATGCCATACAAGGCATAGGCCGTGATGTTTTTGGTCATGAAGGCCAGTGAAATCGCAACCAGTGACAGAAGCAACCAGCCAACATGCTCCTCCGCCATGGCACGCCACAGCAGCACGATGGATGAGAAAATAAAACAGCCAAACAAGGCATCGACATAACCCAACCAGCCGTACCAGAATGCCACTTCCCCCATGGACAGATAGACCAGTGCTGCCATCCAGCCGACTCCCAGTCTGTCCCTGAACAACCATGCCGCAAACCATGCCGCCATACCCGCACTCAGCCATGTGGCGAACACGGAAACCAGGCGTATGGCAATATCCACATGTTCCCAGCCAATCAGCTGACTGATCACAATCACCGGCCAGTGCCAGAGTGGTGAATGCGGCCAGACTGCGCCGAAAATCGACGGATGCAGCCAGTCATCGCGCACAAACATTTCATAGGACTTGATGGCCATCAACCCTTCTTCGCCGACATATTGCATAATCGGCAAGGGCAACAGCATCAACACGGCGGCCAACAGCGCCAGATTTCGACACGATAAACTGGTCATCATCAACGTGTCAGCCTGTGATACACATCCACAGCCCGCCGGACACGAAAGCCCAGTGATGCATAGAGATTCAGCGCCGCCAGATTCGCCGCCGAGATCGAACTGCGCAGCTCGTCTGCACCCTGTTGAAACAGGTGACTGCAGACAGCCGACCAGAAATAACGTGCCAGCCCATGCCCCCGCACGCTCGCATGCATCGCATGCAATACCAGCACACGATCCTTGTGCGCAATAAAACCGGCCGGCTCACCCTGATAGCTCAGCGCAAACACACCTCCTCCCTGCCGATACAATTGCTGCAGCCATTTTCGGTAACGCTGGTCCGCGGCATCATCAGCAAGATTGAAATCGCGATGAAAGCGCCCATAAACAAAACTGCCGTCACACATATCCAGTAATACATCCAGTGAATCGGCCGGCATCACCCGGCAATCAGGATGTTCATAAAGATGCAAATCGTCCTTGCGACAAACCGGAGTGAGCAGGGTGTCGACATAATAAAATCCGAAGCGATGCAATAATGCCTTATCTGCCAGCGGATCAACCTTGAGTGTATAATGTCCGGGCTGTTTTTCTGCCTGATGCAAAGCCTGCTCTGATACGGAAACGATCTCATAGCAATCAACGCCAAACGTTTCACTATCCCAAGGCACCGGCGTTATTATATCAGTTTGCATATTCTAGAAAGTCTTGTGATTGATAACGTACAGTGGTCGTTTCTTGGTTTCATCGAATGTCTTGCCCAGATAAATGCCAATAATGCCCAGATTGGCAATAATCATGCCGCCAAGAAAATACAGCGACACCATCAGGCTGCTCCAGCCCATAACCGGAATGTCATACAATCCGGCATAAACAAGCAGCGCAATACCCGCCAAAAAGGAGAGCCCGGCAATCGTAAAACCTAACTTAATCGACATCCGCAACGGCTTGTCAGAATAAGCAATGATCGTATCTGTCGCCAGGCTTAACAATTTGCGAAACGTATACGTTGATTCGCCGCTATAACGGGCTGCATGCGCCACATCGACAGTTGCGACAGGAAAACCCAGCCACTCCATCATTCCCGGCAGAAAGCGCAGACCTTCACGCAGCTGACGCACATTCTCGGCCACCTTGGCGGACATGATCCTGAAATTCCCCACCTTCGGGTCATAATCCATATCAGTCAGATAATTGAACAGTCGATAGAACAACAGTGATGACAGGCGTTTCTCCACCACATCCTGACGCCCCATACGACGCGCCAGCACGACATCAGCCCCCTGTTGTGCCCTGGCATACAAACGGGGAATCTCCTCAGGCTGATCCTGCAGGTCGCAATCCATCACGACGACCCAGTCGCCTCTGGCATAATCGATACCTGCCGTAATAGCATGATGCTGACCGAAGTTGCGCGACAACTGGATACCCTTGATACGCGAATCCTGCACCGCCAGTTCCTGAATGATCTTCCAGGATGCATCTCCGCCACAGTCCTCAACCAGAATGCACTCAAAATCATCCGTAATACTTTCCAGCGAGGTTTTCAAACGCCGATACAACTCGTCCAGACAGTCTTCTGCCTTATAAACCGGAATCACAACCGATAGGTGCGCCATGGGGCAAATGGTACACTGTTATCGTGACGAAAACACGTCCCGACCATCGCCTATATTCCAGCCGCATGCTGTCATGCCAACCGACATTGCAGAATGGCATGGTCATACGGAATATTCAGCAAATCGGGACGAACCGACAATGCCGTCTGCGGGAAAGATGCTTCTGCCAACGCCTGATAGCCCTCCGGTTCCCGGACATTCTGCCCCCGATCCTTGCCAATGATCCAGCGCGCTAACATCGACTGTGATGCCACATACGTCGGATCAATCGTCAACAACATGCCACCCGGTTTCAAAGCTGAAGCAGCCAATGCAAACAACATACATGCCTCTTCATCATCCAGGTGATGTAGCAAACCAAATGCAAGAACCAGATCAAATTTACCCATATCTTTCAGCGTGGCCTCGCGCACCATTTCGGCACGAAAAACACCGCGTTCTCCGAAGCGTGCTTTGGCCTGGGCCACATAGACTGCAGAAGCATCAAAGCCAGTATACTCAACCTGGGCAGGCAAATGCCGCAAAATTTCAGCCGTACCACAACCGATATCCAGCATGCGTCGACCAGCCATAGGAGGAAAATAATCCCTGACCAGTATGCGACGCGCCTTCTCTGCTCCGACCATACGCTGGGCCAGATTATAGATCGCCGGATGTGAAAAAATACTCCTGATACCTGAAGTAATCTGCGCCATGTCACCCAGTTCCTTTACGGATTTCAAAAATCATTGGTGTCGACATGGAAGGAGGAAGGTAACGAATCCACTCCCCCAGTCCACTGGCCATCACCCATGATGCCACTTTCATCACAAAGCCCTGATGACGTTCCTTAAACAAGGGGTCACTGTTCAATCGCTGCAGCGCCCTATAGAGCAAGGCTTTCTCAAAACAGCAGCGCAACCCCCGTTTACGACAGTAAGTCCGAACATCCCTGCTGGAAATAAAATTCAGTGACTCCCAGATTTCCGGATCACTTGAAGCAGGCAAAAACAGGCGCCGACTCAAACGCGGAAAATGTCGCAACACCGGCACACCATAGTGAGGCTCATAAGGAATCGAATAATTCGGGCAGGCATGCACCATGACACCCGCCGCATCAAGCACAGAGGCCATGGCCATCAGTGCTGTACGCCAGTCGGGAATATGCTCAATGACATTATTGCTGAAAATCAGGTCAAATTGACCATGCTTCCTCGCATCTAATTGCTGTGCCGGCTCATGAATAACCGGCAATTCCAGAACCTGGTAATGTTCAAGTATCGCCCTTTTCAGCTTTTCAAAGATACCGAAGCCACCCAATGCCGGCTCCAGTGCAGTCATCCGGTAACCTTCAGATCTCAGGAAAAGACTGGTCAGGCAAAGGCCGGCACCGACTTCAAGTATCGCCTTATCGGGGTGCAAATATCGACTGATTATTGACAGCGTCACCCTGCTTTCATTGGCATAGGTCTCAAACATGGCCTCAATATCGTCAGCAGGCACCAACAATTTCGGTGCAATCTTCGCCACTGGAAGCGCATCCAGAAATCCTTCCAAACGTGCATGCAGCCGCCCTTGTTCTTCCTGTGTTAAAATCAGAACACCTCAATCGCAGCCAAAATCACTGCTCTCTTATCAAATAACCGGTAAATGCTAGCATGGCACGGATGGTGAATCCAAAAATGGTAACGCAACATGATACTTGATCGCTATATTCTCCGCCTCTGGCTCGGCCCTTTCTTGGGTGGACTGGGTATTGTACTGGCCATCCTGTTACTCGGCCGCGCCCTGAAGCTGCTCGGTGAAATCGGCGAATCCATGCAGGCATGGGCCATCATGGCCGACCTGTTGCTGTTCACTATGCCGTATTTTCTGTTGCTGACGATTCCGATGGCATTTTTTCTGTCCATGCAGAACACCATCACCACCCTGCAGCAAAACAGCGAAATGGATGCCCTGCGTGCATCCGGCATCTCATATTTCAGAATGTTCCGTAGCCTGCTTGCTGCCGCCATTCTGCTCTGGCTGGCGCTGAGCTGGGTGGCCATGAACTGGATGCCTCAAAGCCAGTTAAATTTCAACAATCTGCTACTCAAGGTTTATCAGCTTAAAGGAGCCATCAGCTTTTCACCGCAACGCTTCTCGCAAAACAACGGCCCTATCACGATCTACGTGGAGGGTGAAAGGAAAGACGGCGTCTATCAGGGGCTATTGCTGGAAGACAGGCGCCAGTCTACCCCCGTCTTTTACCTCGCCGAGGAGGCAGAGTTCCATTCAGCCGGCACACAATTGCAATTATTGCTACGTAATGGCACCCGGCTGGAAGGTGAAAGCGAAACACAGCGCATGCTCAGATTTGATGAATACAAGGTCACCATCCCTCTGCACACGGTGCACCTGAAAGCCCAGAAACTGGGCGAGCACCCGACCATGATGCTGCCCGGACAACTCTGGAGCTATATGCATACGCAGGATGATCCCGTTGCTGTTGCCGAATGGAACCGACGCCTGACCCTGCCCATGCTGCTGCTATCCCTGTTCTTTTTTGCCCTGCCCCTGTCGCTGTCGCCGAAACGTTCCGGCAAGGCCGGTTCACTGCTTATCGGCATCGGCCTGCTGATTGTATTGTACAATATCCAGCTGATGTTGCATCGCCAGGTCAGTCAGGGTGAATTTGCCAGCTGGAGCATGTGGCTGGCGCAAACTATCCAGCTTGCCTTCGCCATGTACCTGTGGCGCAGGGCGGAGACCGATACCCTACCTGCATTTATCACGCAAAGTGGTGAAACTTTCTATCTGCTGCATCAATGGATCATGCAAAAACTGGGACGCCGACTGGAAGAGCCTGCGCCCTGATGTGACCGGGCATCCCACTACAAAAGCTCGCGATACACCTGCAGATGCTCCTGTGCCACATCCTGCCAAGAGCGGTGGTAATGGATGCCATGCCGGGCCTGCATTGCCTGCTCGCAGGCCTCACACCATTGCGTCAATGGCGCCTCCAGCGGCAACACAAAACGCGCATCCACCTCGGATCTGGCACCACACTGATCCGATAACACCACAGGAACTCCGGCCGACATCGCTTCGGTAATCACCATGCCGAAGGGCTCCATACGTGCCGGATGAAGCAGCAGATCCAGTTGGCCGTAAAAGGTATCCAGTGCTGTATCCCCGAACAGGCGATAGCCACCGGACCAGTCGTCAAACAAATGCTGAATTACTGCCGGATCCGGCCCCGCAACATAAAATTCGAGTTCCGGCATACGCCGGCGCAGTTCAGCAACAACCTTTAAGGCAATATCCAGCCCCTTGCGCTTCCATTCGCGTCCGACAAAACCGATCACCGGCTTTCTGTCCGCCGCTCGTGCCACGCGCGGAAACTGGCGCACACCCGGTACAATCACCGGCCCCATGCGCGAACCAATGCAGGGATAATAATGAGCCAGCATATCCCGGATCAACACCGAGTTGGGAATCACGCAACGTACCTGTGGCGCGCATACTTCCCGCTGCTCCAGTCGCAGGCTGGCCCATACCCGCAGTGATAATCGTCTAAAAACAGAACCATCCCGAACACGGGCAAACGGCGGACCATGAAAGGTGGTCACCTGATGCACGGCTGTCGCTTCATGGCTGTGAATAATATGCTGTGCGACCGCATGCCGTGACACCCAGCGCGATACCCGGCCCGAAAAACGCCATGCCGCCAGCCAGCGCGGCTTACGCGCCATAGTGCCCAGCGTATGCACACGGATGCCTTCAGCCACCTCGCCACAGATTTCTTCACAGAGAATTTCCACCCGGCAGTCCAGCCGGTTCAGCGCCCGACTCAACTCCCAGACATAGGCTTCCATGCCACCCACCGGCCCATAGCGCCGCACAACCTGCAAGACCCTGACGCTCATCAGCGCTTGCGCTGCAATTCCACAGCCTTGGCATATTTCAGGAATGAGGTCATGGCTGCCTGAGTCGCATGCACCAGTCCGGGAATGCCATCCAGCATCCCCAGGCGAAACACATAATTGCGCAGAAAACGCCAGCCCGGATTCCCCAGCACCTGCAGCAATCCAATGCGACGATCCTCTGCCAGCAACTGTTGCGCCTGCAAATCCGTATAACGATTGATCTTGTCAAAAATTTCGGCGATGGAATCCGCCGTACAATGCTCAATACAACCGGGCAACCGAGCGACACCCCCGTCTACCTGCACCGATTCATGAATATCGCGCGCATTCCACGCCGCACGGCGGCGATCATAAAAACGCACATGCGGATCAGGCCATGCCTCACCATGCCGCAGCCAGCGCCCCATGATACAGTGACGGAAATTGCAGCGATAGGCGGCCACCTGCGGCGACGAACGCATCGCCTCGCGAATGGCCTCCGCCAGTTCCGGGCTGACGCGCTCATCCGCATCAATATTGATCACCCAGTCAAAACTCGCCTGTTCAGTGGCAAACTGTTTCTGTCGCCCGAATCCCTCCCAGTCATGATGAATAACCCTGGCTCCCAGTGAGCGGGCAATCTCGCAAGTCGCATCCTGACTGCCGGAATCCACAACGATACACTCATCCGCCCACTGCAGCGAACGCAGACAGTCGGCAATATGGTCTTCCTCATTCAGCGTGATCACCACCGCCGATACGGGAAGATGTACCATCTCCGTCAATGAGCCGGCCTCTGCACCAGATAGGGACCGACAATCAGGGCATCCAGATCTGCCGCGAGAAAGGCCCGAATAGCCTCATCCGCCGTACGCACAATCGGCTCCTCATGCATATTAAAGCTGGTATTAATGACGCTGGGCACGCCGCTGAGCGCAGCATAAGCCTTGATGATATCGTAATAACCTGGATTATCCTGACGCCGGATCACCTGCGGCCGTGCCGTGCCATCGACATGAATGGCTGCCGGAATGTTCTTTTTGGCCACCTCGGAAGCATCATAAGTAATGGTCATGAAACGTGCTGCAACATGATCTTCCCGCCAGTCCGGAAAATATTCGGCAGCATGTTCTTCAAGAATGACCGGCGCAAACGGCATGAATTCCGTGCGCTCGAATTTCTGGTTCAGCCACTGATTGATCGACGGGTCATTGCAGGCTGCCATGACCGTGCGATTACCCAGCGCACGCGGACCGTATTCCATACCGCCAGCCGCACGGGCCACCACCTTGCCTGCAACCAATAGTGCCGCCACTTCGCCCGCCAGATCATCTGGTTCGCTGTAATCCAGGCCAGCATCGCGCAAAGCCAGCCGGGCATTATCACGATCAATGTTCGTACCCAGATATACCTGCTCCAGCAAGACAGGCTCCAGTTTACCGGCATGCCGGGCACAGACCTCAAAAGCTGCACCTGTAGCCAGGCCACCATCGCCCATATTGGGATGAACATACAGATTTGCGATTTCGGGCAAGGCCAGTAATCGCTGGTTCAGCTTTACATTGGCAAACACGCCACCAGCCAGAGCCAGCTTGTTCACCTTCAGTGCACGCACCTGCTGCTGCACCCAGTCGCAAATTAGCGTTTCAGTAAAGGCTTGAATACCAGCCGCCACATCCTCACGACACAGATCCTCGCACATCTCACGAATCACCGCCTGGCCCATTTCGGTAAACTGGCGCAATGTGACGCGTGCCAGCCGCGCATCAAACAGGTGATCCCAGTCTTCCCGATTCACATGCGCCAGCAGGCGCGAACAGAAGGGCTCGGGATTGCCGTAAGCAGCCAGTCCCAGTACCTTGCCTTCGTGTCGCGTGGCCTTGAATCCCAGATACACGGTCACAGCCGAATAAATCAGCCCGATACTGTTTAAGGCATGCAGGTGTGACACCTGCTGCAAGCGACCATGCTCACCCAGCCATACCGAGCCCCAGGAAAAGTCGCCGGAACCATCCAGCGTAATGACACCAATGCGCTCATCGCCGAATGGCGATGCATAATAGGCGGAAGCCGCATGCGCCAGATGATGTTCGACCGTTTCCTTCGGCTTGTTTGCCAATACGCCATGCGGCTTCTTGCGCGAACGAAAAAGACGGGCCACCCGGTCGTACTGATGCTTCCAGTAAAACTTCCGGATCAATGGCTCCTGTTTACCCGCTTCGGCAATGTGGCGGAACAAGCGATTCAGATAAGGGCGCTGATCCCAGCGAGACAGATTCGCCAGTGCGACAACGTCCACATCTTCCGGCCTGACGCCGGCAATATGCAGCGCCTCATCAATGGCCTGATGCGGATAGGCATTATCCATTTTAATGCGTGACAGACGCTCTTCTTCAATGGAAGCCACCAGCTTGCCATCCACGACCACACTGGCCGCTGTATTATGGTGCCTGCCATCATTGATACCGAGAATGATCATACGTCTGTTACTCCTCAATAAAACCGTCGTCGATATCGTCTCGCCCCTGATCCTCAAACACGGCCATCATGGCTGCATCGCCTGCGGTGCGCGATATTGTTCCAGTGTACCGACAATATGCCCAAACTTTATTTTTGCCACCAGCTTGAGCGGAATATGCCGTCGATCATCGGTCACCCAGATTTTCATCGTGCCCTTGCTGGAAAAAATGCCTTCCGTCAACAGCTTGGGCTCCAGCACGACGCAGGCCACCTTGCCACCCCAGGGTGCACTGATCACCTCCCGCTTGTCGCTCACACGCACCACCACCTCATAGCGCTTGCGTGAATCGAATACCGGGATACTGAAGGTATCGCCGGGCTTTAGCGGCATGGAACGCGTGAGAAGAAAGGCATCCACCACACTCAGGTGACCGGCAGACACCTCATACCATGTCGATGTGCCCTTCTGGGTGTAACGCACCTTGTTCTTGCGCCAGAAAAAACGGGTTTGCTTGGTAGAATGGTAACGGTTTTCATGCTGCTCAACATCAAAACGAATGCTCTGCATTTTGCCATGCACACACATGCCGTCGGCCGTAATTGTATCACGCACCTTTTTAAACAGATCGAGCATTTTATTTGTTTTCGCAAACGTACGCGTGCTCCAGCCATGCCTGGTTTTGACGATCTCCATCGTCGCCGAGCCTGCATTGATAAATTCCCAGCCGACATCAAACGTCATCCTCTCACCGATAAAGGGCAAACAGGATGCTGCATGCGCCGATAACGGCAGACTCAAACAAATCATCAGCAATACATGCCGGATCAAAGACTTCCCCGTAGCCATCCCAGTAACACCATGCCCGCCAGCCCACCAATCAGACCCAGAACATTGTTGCCTTCACGGTGTCGGATCACCAGTGACCAATCGAAGCTTCCACGCATGATATCCGTGGAGATGCGCGGAAAAAAGCGTGGTACCTTCTGCATATAGCGCCGATATTCATCACCGAAATGGCTTACCAGATCACCTTCCTCCCGATCCATGGTTGGCAGGAAAATAAGCAGGAACACGATCATGCCGAAAATCAGCAGCCAGATATTGTTCGCAGCCAGCAAAAAACCGGCTGTAATAAAGGCATGCCCCAGATACAGCGGATGACGGCACAGTGAATAGGGCCCGGTTTGCGTCACTTCGGCCATTTTCTGAATATGCCCTGAAGCCCAGATACGAATGCCTTCACCCAGCGCAATCAGCGGCAGCCCCCACAAGATGCTGTGCCAGCTGGGTGCAGCAAAATACAGCGCCACCAAGGCAAACGCAGCACTGAGCTTGATGCGGTGCTGTTCAACAATGCGCCGCCAACCGCGTGTTGGCGAACGTTCAGATGTTTGCTGATTCATGCAGTGCCTCCATGACCGCGGAAACGCGAATATCGTCCATGCAAACAAAATGATCGCATGTTCGTTTGAAACATGGTCCGCAGGACGGGTTCGATTCGATATGCCAATGCTGCTCTCCTATCGGCCCTGAGCGCCAGGATGCGGATGGCCCCCAGAACGTCACCGTACAACGGCCCAGCGCCGCCGCCAGATGCAACAGTCCGGTATCGGCCCCGATCACCGCATCAGCATGGCCAAGCAGATGGCACAATGCTGACATGTTCAGGCGTTCCGGCAAGCTCTGTGCACCGGATTGCTCCGCCAGTTGTACAGCCTGCTGTCGCTCCTGTTCACTGCCCCAGCTGAATATTACGCGCTTGCCCTGTGCCTGGATGGCGCGTGCCAGATCGATCCATGTGGTTGCCGGCAACTGTTTGGTTTGCCAGCCACCAGCCGCATGCAGAACGATGAATGCCCCCAATGCCTCTGTCAGCGCCACCACGGATGCCGGTGGCTGCATGGCCTGGAGCACATCACCTCGCACCTGCGGCAGGACATAATCCATGACACATGCCGTTCCATTGCCATCTGTGATAGCTGCATGCGCCACTTTCCGGTATTGCTGCACCACATGCCGCTCCTCATCGCAAAACGGCACACTGTGCTGCAACATGGCCGCCGGTTTCTCGCGCACATGTTGCCTGTCTATACCGTACACCTGCGTACCGATCGCCCGCGCTAGCAAGGCAGACTTCATCAGCCCCTGTAAATCCAGCACACAGGAAAAATCCAACTTCCTCAGAGCATGCACTGTTTCCAGCGTGGCACGCATGCCACCTTTGCCTTTCAGATCAATGCAGTGTGCCTGTACCGCTGCAGGAAACAATTCACTGACAAAGGCATAACGGCGATCCACCAGCCAGTGCACTTCATTCACTTTCGGACTGGCCAACAGATCTTCCATGGCGGGAAGGCAATGAATCATATCGCCAAAGGCCGAAAGCCGCACCATCAGCACATTCATGATTCCAGCGCATCCAGGCAGGCATCGAGCACCATGGCAGCACTGATATTGCGCATACAGGGCTGGCCTTCTACCTCACACTCGCGGGTCAGGCAGGGGCTACAATCCGCCGGCTCGTATAGCAATCGCACCTGCGTTCCGGACGGTGCCGTACGTGCCGGATCCGTTGCCCCGAACATGCATACCGTGGCCCGCTCAAGCCCTGCCGCCACATGCATCAGCCCCGAATCGTTACACAACATCAGCCGGCATTGGGACACCAGCTGCAAGGCCTGACGCAGACTCGTCTGACCACAGGCATTCCAGCAAATGCCCTGCACACCGGCCAATACCTGTTCCCCGATACCATATTCAGCTTCTGTACCCAGTATCAGCAGATGCCAGCCCCTTGCAGCCAGTTCACGCAAAACAGCCGCATAGGCATCTGCAGGATAACGTTTGGCACCGCCGAACTGCGCACCCGGCGCCACGCAAACCAGCCGCGCAACATCCATGTCATGTTCTGCCAGCATCTTCTGCGCCGCGGACAGATCCTCCGCCGGCGCCTGCAGGCGAACCTCTTCATGCAACACGGGAATATCCAACTGTCTGAGCATATCCAGATAATACAGTCGATGATGCTCATGCAACAGGTCGAGCCGCCGGGGCAAGGAACGGGACAGCAACCACCTGCGCCACTGCCCCCGGTAACCGACCCGCTCATGCGTGCCGCTCTGCCATGCCTGCCATGCCGAACGAAAACTGTTGGGAAACAGAAAGGCAACACCCGCTTTCGGCACTCGCTCACTCATGACCTGAATCTCGCCCAGATCAAGATAAGGCACCAGATCTTTCAGCCAGCCACGGCCAAACATAAATGTTTCCGCCTGCGCATAATAATGCACCAGTGATCGCATGGCTGGCTGGGCCATGACCACATCACCCAGCCAGTTCGGCGGCATAAGCAAAAGCTGACGGATATCTCCGCTCATTCGGCCAGTGCTGGCCTGGCGCCCTTGTGCGAACAAACGAACAAACGTTCCCGGCGATCCAGACTGGACAACAGCCCCCCTTTCAATTTGATGCCGACATCGACATGAATGTCAAAATGACGTTCCAGACTGCGCCTGATGCCAACATAGGAATAGCAATACGGCCTTCCCTCGGGCCCCAGGGAAGGCAGACACCGGCTGATAAAGTAGTGCAATCGGGCCTCAATACCTGAAAACACGGTCATGCCGATAATCATGATACCATCTGGCTTGAGCAGACGTTCCATCTCGTTAAGCACCAGTTCGGGATTCATGACATAGCCCAGCGCATTGATACAAACGATGCAGTCAAAACTCTGGTCCGCGCACGGGACATTTTCCGCCATACTGGTCAGGTAACGTCCTTCCGGCAATTCACCCGGATAGGCCCGGCGGAAATCATCCAGCAGGGGGTCAAGGAAGGTTTTATGCCCTTTTTCAATCAGCTTACTGATACAGGCCGGACCACTGCCAATTTCCAGAATCTTCGCATCGTCACCAAGATGCTGCGTATATTTGAGCATATAAGGCACATAAGATTCATGGATATGCGACAATGCCTCACCCAGCGCGCGCTGACCGGTCCATTTCTTCAATTCATGACGCTGGGATAATTGCCAGCGATGTCGCGAAACCACTTTATGATGCGCCATCAGGCTCCCTCCGCCACTGTGGCATTGCGATGTTCATCGAGTACACGCCAGCGCCGATGTGTCCACAACCACAATTCCGGCCGTGCATCAATCACCGGCTGAAAACTCGCATTCACCTCACTCATGACCCGCACTTGATCCGCTGTGGCTTCACCCGTCAACCCGGGCAAGGGAACAGGCCAGAATTCAAGACGGAAATGAAACCCCCTTCCGAGACGATGCAGAGCAACACCAAACATCGGTGTCTGATATTTGATAGCATAGGCAGCCGGGATCAACGTGGTGTTGGCTGGCAGGCCAAGAAAAGGAACCTTCTCGCCGCTGGAGACATGCTGATCGATCATCAGACCAACGAGATCTCCGCGACGCAAGGCGCCGGACAGCCAGCGCAGCCCTTCGTAACGACTGTGCATGCGGGCACCGAAACGCTCCCGACATTCCTTGAGAAAGCGATCCAGCCCCGCTTGCCTGAGTGGCCGATAAACCATGACACTGGAATAGCCCAGTAACGATAACATCAGAGCACCCAGCTCCCAGTTGGAATGATGGCAGGCATTGAGGATCACGCCCTTGCCCTGCTGCAGGGCCTGCCGTAGCGCATCCTCACCTCGCACATCGACGCGCGAGCGCAAAAACACCCCTGAGCGAAGAAATACATGCGGCAATTCAAAAATGGTCCGCCCAAGTTCGGCAAATGATTCCCGGGCCATACGTTGGCACCAGACGGCATCCTGTTCAGGATACACGCGCTGCAAATTGCGCTGCGCGATCTCCCTGTGGCGGTGATCCAGCAGGCAGGCCAGGCGCCCCAGTCCTGCCCCCAATGCCCCGCACCAGCGCACCGGCAGCCATCGCAGCATATAAAACAATGCCTTCACCAACCATGTCAGCAACAGCTCCATGTGCGTATTAATCGCTGACGGACTTGGCCTCATCCACCAGCATGACGGGAATATCATCACGAATCGGATACGCAAGTGCACAAGCATCGCACACCAGCGCATCTCCGTTTTTATTGTAATGCACCTTGCCCTTGCACCGGGGACAGGCAAGGATTTCCAGCAACGACTGGTCAATCATATTCTACTCCATACGGAAAAAATGGGCTCAGCCTAAAAGGCCGGCGTCCATTCGGCAATCAATGGCGAAATGCCTCATAATCGCCTCCAGCAAACCTGGCTCGGCCCGATATTGCTGCATCAACACCCACAGTGGTCTGTTTTCCGGCCAGATCGCAACAAGTTTCACAGCGTCCTTCATCGTTGTTACCACCGGCAAATCAGTGGCCAGCAAGGGCTGAATGTCCTTCCTGACAAAACGATAATGATCCGGAAACAGCAACCTTTGCCTGATCTCAATGCCCTGTGCCCGCACATCAGCCAGAAAACGCTCGGGACGAGCAATCCCGGTTAGCACACATGCCGCATCTCCCGACCACAACAACTGCCGTTGCATCACATCTTCCAGCGCACCAGCCTCCGCCTGCCACCGCCATTGCCTGAGATTCGTTTTGATAGGGGCCACTGCATCGGCACCGGAACGCACCACAATATCCGCCCGGGCAAGCTGCGACACCGGTTCGCGCATAGGTCCGGCAGGGATCAGCTGGCCATTGCCAAGGCCACAGGAAGGAACCAGCACGATATCGCAATTGCGCACCAGTTGCTGATATTGAAAGCCATCATCCAGAATAACGATATCTCCCAAGCTTTCCGCCAGCTTCGCTCCGGCGACCCGGTCGCGTGCCGACACTACCGGGGACTGACTCATCCGGGCCAGCACACAAGCTTCATCGCCCACCTCCAGCGGATTGCTGTCCGCATCAACCTGACATACACCCTGACCGCGCCCACCATCACCCCGACACAGAATAACAGGAGCATACCCCTTGCGTTGCAATGCCCGCACCAGCCAGAGCACAAACGGGGTTTTCCCGCTACCACCAACGGTGATATTGCCTACCGAAATCAGCGGTACCGAAAGTGTGTGCGCCCGTCGCTGTCTCTGACGCAGATGCAGGCGGCTCATGCCGGCATACAACCGACTGATGGCAATCAGCCAGACTGGTGGCCTTGCCGTCGACCACCACATCCGTTCAACCCGCTGCTGCAACGTCATACTACAGGCTCCAGGTATCCATCGATGACAGTTAACACCTGTTCAAGCACACCCTGCTGCTGTTGCATAAACGCGGTTGCAACCGCATGCAAATGCTCCAGTTCCGTGGCATTCAACAGAAAGCGTTCAATGGCCCGGCAAAGCTCGTCGTCGTCTGCTGTCACAATCGCTGCGCCGTCATGCTGCAAACATTGCATAATCTCCCGAAAATTCTGCACATAAGGCCCGGTGACCACACCGCGACCGCATACTGCTGCTTCCAGCGGATTATGTCCGCCGATATTCACCAGACTGCCACCAATAAATACAATATCTGCCACCACATACAGCGATGCTAGCACGCCCATGGCATCGACCAGCAACACATCCGGTGATGTTATCACTGCACCCTCGCTCCAGAGGTGCAGGGAAAAGCCCTGCCGGCGTACTTCAGCAGCGACCTGCTCAAAGCGTTCGGGATGACGTGGCACCAACACAGGCAACAGATCCGGACAATGCTGCAGCCATCGCGGCAACATATTCAGCAGGCGTTTCTCTTCACCCTCGTGCGTACTCGCCATCAGCAAAACCGGCCTTTGCATCGTGGCATCCATACGCCGCCGCAATGCCTCCGCATCCACCTCCGGCGCCGTCACGGCATACTTCAAATTACCGACCGGACCAATCTGTGCGGCAGATACACCA
The DNA here is from genome assembly GCA_964613235.1 of uncultured Zetaproteobacteria bacterium. Classification (GTDB taxonomy): domain Bacteria; phylum Pseudomonadota; class Zetaproteobacteria; order Mariprofundales; family Mariprofundaceae; genus J005. The sequence continues at coordinate 17,462 of CAZTGM010000034.1, forward strand.
ATTTGCTGCAGCCGTTCGGCATCCACATGCCCCTGCGGCAAAAACATATCCACGCCTGCCAGCACACGATGCCAAAGCCATCGCGTTGCCAGATATCGCGGAAAGGAACGATCGGAGATACGGGTATTGATACCGATCACCGACACATGTTGCCTGGCACAGGCACGCAACATGCCGGGCCAGAACTCCGTTTCCGTCAACAGCAGTGCACGCGGACGCAAATGCGTAATAAAACGGCCCATTAGCCCCGGCAAGTCCCAGGGCAGATAGGAAACGGAAAGCTGTTCGCCAAACAACCGTTGCGCATGCGCATAACCCGTACGAGTGACGACAGTCATATGCAGGCTGTACCCGCGCACCAGCAATGCGCGCACCAGCGGCACCACCGAGCCGACCTCACCCACTGAGCAGGCATGGATCCAGACACATCCGGCTTGCGCCTTTGGCAAGGCCAGTGTCAGATGCTGCTTCCATTTCATGCCGGCAAGCTATAATAAAAAGTGAGGATCAACGACCCCGCATCCAGCCATCACACACCAAGCCTCCGTCACTCTGCCTCTGCACTCAAAGCTGTCAATGCATCAGCTCCTCCGATTCATGGTGTACACCATGATTGCTGCGATGCAGACAATTTCGACTTCAGCGCTGCACAATCAGCAGCAGGAATCGCCTGGACTTGCTCCTGGGTCATCGAACGTAACACATTGGCAGGAATCTGACTGTACCACCAGGGATGGTTAATACTGGCAATTTGCTGCGGCGTGAAGCTGGACACCAGATCGGGACGTTTCTGTAGCACTGTAACTACCGCACCACCTCCACTAATGGCAGAAAACTGCTCAGGCGTCAGCCAATCCAACTTAGATGCCGGCAACGCCCCCGCCGCCGGCCCTACGCCCTGCGGATTCATAGACTGCAGCTGTTCCTTGGTCATCTGGGCTCCGTAGCCGCTCACCACTTTTCCTACCCAATAGGGATGGCTAATTGAGGCTAACTGTGATGGCTTCATCTGCCCCAGCAGATCCGGACGTTTGTTCAATAGCGTGGCAATTGGCCATCCGCCCTTGACTGCCGAGAAATACTGCTTCGGAACCCAGGACATTTGCTGCTTGCTCAACAGCCATACATTCGGCGCAAGTAACGACGGGTTGATGGACAAAGCCCCCAGCAATTGCTGCCGCGAAAGATCCTGCCCATGCTTCCGCATAAACTCGAACATCCAATAGCCATTCTGAATGCCCGCAATTTGCTCAGGCGTAAGATATTTAATATCGGAAGAAGAAAGCGATGGAAACTGTTCCTGCCGCATTGCCTGCACCGCTCTGGCTCTTTGGCTGTCGTACCCGTTGCCACTAGGCAAACCGAAGCTCGCCAGCTTTCGCCCTTTGGAAGGATGGCTTTGAGGGGAGAACGTCAACCATTCGCCATCATTATCATAATTCCAGTCGGCTTTGCCCGACCATGGATCCTTCGGCAATTCGGACAAATAACCCTGTTTAACCAGCTCATCCAGCGCCCCCGTAGCCGGGCTGACACCCTTATCCAGTCCATACTGATTAAGCGCCTGCGAAATCTCCTCCTGTGCCGCAACCAGCCTCGTCTTGGTGACATAGGTATGATAGGCATTCATGGCAACACTGGAAAGCACACCGATAATCGCAACCGCAATAATCAATTCCAGCATCGTAAAACCGCGCGCATCCCTGTACATGAACATATTCCACCCCCTGCTG
>CAZTGM010000035.1:0-19146 GCA_964613235.1 uncultured Zetaproteobacteria bacterium
TATTATATATAGCGCTCGATGATTTCCGACAATGTGCAACCTTCCCTGGCTGCGCGTTGCGATAATCTGGCCCATGCCGCAGGTGTCAGGTTGACTGTTTTCATTGGCGAAGTGTTTCGCCTGCGCGCGGCGCGGATGGCATTTTTCAGCTTTTGCCACTGCCGGTGATGCAGATGTTGTTCGCACCATTGATTCAATGCAGCTGCATCCTGGGTCGGTAATTGCTGCAGTTGCTCATAAGCGTTAAAGCTGTGTGCTTCGCCCAGCCAGGTTGGATCATTCATCTTGTGCATCAGCCAGCGCCATGCATGGTTGCTGTCTTCCGCTCGTATCGTGTAACGTGCTCTGCCCATGGGATAAACGTGACGGCGTCACGTTTATATGTCAATCCGCCTGCTCTTGTAACCATGCAGCAAGAAAGTTTTCAGCCCTACCAACGGCTTTTGTAAGCACATGCCCTTGCGCCAGTTCCGCTGCAATGGCGGCCGCCAGTCGACAACCCGTGCCATGCCCCTGTCTGTCATCCAGCGCCAATCTGGGGTGTGCGAAACGATGCGTTTCGCCATCGGGCGTGCGCAACCGGTCCTCGATCATTTCGCCTTCATCATGTCCGCCTTTGAGTAATATCGCACCCGGCCATGATTGTGCCAGCACATTCAGCAAGTCTTCGGCAGACAGGGAAGCATCGCCGGCAAACAGGCGGGCTTCCTCGAGATTGGGCGTCACCAGTGTAGACTTTTCAATCAGCATGGAAAGCAATGCCTGCTCGCTTCCCCGTTCCAGCAGTCGTTGCCCGGAACTGGAGACCATGACCGGATCGACAACCAGCAGTCGCCCTGCATGATATACATCCAGCATGCCCGATAGCAGCGCAATATGCTCAGCATCGCTCAGCATGCCCGTTTTGACCACGGCCACATCGAAATAATCGAATACGGCATGCAATTCCGCTTCCATTTGCGCCAGCGATACCGGCTCAATGCGTAATACGGCGTACGGATTCTGTGCCGTTAATGCAGTAATGGCCGAGCAGCCATGGCAGCCTAGCCGATCAAATACCTTCAGGTCGGCCTGAATGCCTGCTCCGCCTCCACTGTCGGAGCCACCGATGGTCAGGCATACCGGGCGCATTAGTGCTGCTGCCAGCAGGCAACCATGTGTCTGGCCATAGTTTCAATATCATCGGCTGCAAACAGACCGGAAATCACAGCTGCGCAATCCGCGCCTGCAGCCTTGATATCCGGCAAGCGTTCCAGCGTAATGCCGCCGATTGCACAAATCGTTGATGCGGGAAACATCTGCCTAGCCTTGATTAGTCGCGGCAGGCCAATGGGCGGTACCTCGGGCTTGGAACGAGTTGGCCAGATGGCGCCGAACGATACATAGTCCGCGCCTTCAGCTAGCACATGCTTCGCAAATGCCGCATCGGCGCGGCAGGTGATACCGACGATAAGTTGTTTTCCTTCGGTTTCGCTGCGCAATCGAGTCAGGTTCATGACATCGTTGCGACCAAAATGAACGCCATCGGCCTCGCATTCCAAGGCCAGTTGCAGGGAATCATTGATGATCAATGTAGCGCCATATTGTGCGGACAGTTCGCGCAAGGCGCGTGCATGTTTCAGCGCCTTTTTGAACCCTGCTTTCTTGTTGCGGTATTGCAGTATGCGAACACCACCTTTTAATGCGGCTTCCGCCTTTTCAAGCAGTAATGTCTGATCCGGCTCACCGGGTAAAATACCGTAAATTCCCTGTAAAGGCATCGATGCTTAATCCTCAAGCAGTTGCAGTAGTTCGCTGAAATGATGCAGACGAATCACCTGCGTTTCGTATTCCGGCGGCAAGGGTTGATAGCCATGTTCGCAATAGCAGACATGCTGGCAATGGGCGTTCAGTCCTGCCTCAATGTCAAAGCGCGTATCCCCTACCATGACTGTTTTTTCAGGTGTAACCCCCATAATCCGGCAACATTCGATGAGCATGTCCGGTGCGGGTTTTTTTGCGAAGCCATCTTCCGGCGACAGTGCATGTGCCAGATACGGTGTCAGCCCTAGCGCATCGAGCACCTGCACACGCGCCTTGGCCGGCTTGGCCGTAACGCAGGCCATCGGGATGCCCCTATCCTGCAAGCAGTTTAATACGTTCATCACACCCGGGAAAGGTTTGCCGAAATCGGCCGGATGCTGTTCATAGATATCGGCAAAGGCGTGATACAGCGCCATCGTGTCCGGATCGTCCATCGGCTTGTTCAAGACACTGGCTGCGAGCTTCTGCGCGCCGCCGCCAACATGCGGGCGTGTTTCATCCAGTGACAGCCGGAAATCATAGCCCAGTTTCTGCAGCGCACGATTGGCATTGGCCTGGATATCCGGTAATGCGTCCACCAATGTGCCATCCAGATCAAAAATAAATGCCTCAGGTTTTGTTGTCATTTTTTATCCTTTATATCCTGCATGGATAGCAGCATATCTTCATGCACTTTATTATCACTTTCCTGCGCCATGGCCTGTTCCAGTACGGGTAAAAGCATGCTCCGTTCCATGTTCAGGCGCGTCAATGCCCAGAAAGCATGGGCGCGTATCAATGGTGCATCGTCCTGCAGCACAGTGGTCAAAGGCTCCAGCCAGCGAGCCTCGCCATCATTACCCATGGCGATGCATACATTGCGCAATAATGCTGTCCGCCCCGTGCGCCGGACGGGCGATTTGCGGAAGCGTGCGCGAAATGTTGCATCATCCAGCGCCAGCAGACTAGCAAGTTCGGGCCGGATATTCTCCCCTCGCGGGGCAAGGAAATCACTGGCCGGGGCAGTGGCATGGTGATTCCATGGGCACACCATCTGGCAATCGTCACAGCCGTAAATGCGGTTGCCCATCAACGGACGAAGCTCATGCGCAATAAAATCCTTGTATTCAATGGTCAGATAAGAAATACAGCGCCGTGCATCAACGATATAGGGGCTCACAATCGCCTGGGTCGGACAAATATCGATACAGGCTGTGCAACTGCCGCAATGATTGCTGGCCGGATCATCGGGCGTCAATGCGGCAGTCGTAAACAGTTCACCGAGCAGAAACCATGAGCCCAGGTGGCGGTTGATGGTTAACGAATGCTTGCCCTGCCAGCCAAGTCCAGCGCGTTCCGCCAGTGCATGCTCCAGTACGGGAGCGGTATCGACATAGATGCGTTGATCATGTCGCCCCAGCAGCGCATCCAGATTACACGCCAGTGCTTTCAGACGTTTTTTCATAATATCGTGATAATCGTCGCCATGTGCATAGGCGGCGATGACTCCCCTTCCCTGCGCTGCATTTGCCTCGGCCATCGTATAGCCGGGCGGCGTATAGCGCATGGCTACAGTAATAACGCTCCGCACACCATCGAGCATCGATGCCGGATCCTTGCGCCGCTGTACGCGCACGGCCTCGCCCATCCAGCCCATCGTGCCGTAGTAGCCATGCTTCAGCCAGTGATTGAAACGTTCGACGAAGCGGCCATCAATTTCCGGTTGTGTAATATGGCACAGTTCAAAACCATAAGCCTTGGCAAGCCTCCGAATGTCTTCTTTCATTTCAGTCAGCTTCCTGGTGACAATATTTTCGATTCCGGGATCATCTTACCAGTCATTGACGCAGGATTTCATTCGGGGCACGGTTTTCTCCATATCCTTGGGATAAGTGAATAATGTCCGTATATGCAGGTAAAAAACAAGGCGTTTTTTCTTTTTTACACGTTTCTGGCCGCAAGACGATGGGACAATGCTGAAGTGAAATATGATCAGGGTGCTGACCCTGAAACCAATGCCTTCCTGTTGCTTGCCAGCTACGCGCGAGACGGCGCCTGATGAAGAGCTCAGGAAACCTCAATCAGCCGTGTTTCGGGATCATCATCAACACAAACAAGTGAGATGTGAATTGCATCGGGGGGCAGTAGTTCGGGAGCGCGTTCCGACCATTCGATGAGGCAAATCCATGGTGGCTGCATGTATTCGCGCACACCGATAGCTTCCAGTTCATCGATGCCTTCCAGACGATACCAGTCCATGTGCGCAAGACAGCATCCCCTGCCCTCGTATTCCTGAATGATGGCGAATGTAGGGCTGGGCAATGCTTGGTCCCTGACACCCATTGCGCGCATAACAGCGCGCGCAAATACGCTTTTGCCCGCGCCCAGATCACCATGTAATGCGAGCAGGCTTCCTGGCTTGAGTGTTTCTGAAACTTTTCGGGCTATTTCAATAGTTTCAGCCTCAGAATGAATGTGATACTGCAAGGCTCTATGTGCGGGCTAGCGCCTTGATAACATCATGTTTGCTGATTAGTCCGACAACCTGCCCGTTTTCCAGTACCGGCAGATGATGGATGGCATGATCGCTCATGACCGTGGCAATTTCGCTCAGTGTCGCATCGGCTGTAACGGTTTTGACATTCAGCTGCACCAGGTCCTCGGCGGTCATGGCCTGCATACGTTCCAGTTCCTTTTCAAAACGCGCTTCGCCCAGGGGAATAACCATATCAAATACGGCCATGGCTGTCGGGAGATGCAGATTGCATTGCTGGTCGATCAGATCCGATTCGGTAATCACACCGAACAGGCGCTTGTCGTCATCGACAACCAACAGACCAGTAATGCTTTTCTCGGCAAAGCGGCGCGCTACATCGGACAATGGCGTATCCATGCCACAAAACGGTGGTTTATCATTCATGATATCGCGGGCGAGAACCCTGGATCGTGGCATATCAGCCTCCTTTATCGTACATGCCTGTGGCATGTGCCTTCATGACTTATGATAAATCTTTGAGCCGGTTTGTACAAATGTTTCCGCCTGCGCCTTCATGCCTTCCTCGATGGCCTGGCGCGTTTCCAGCCCGTGCTCTTTGGCATATTCGCGCACATCCTGCGTGATCTTCATGGAGCAGAATTTCGGTCCGCACATCGAACAAAAATGTGCTACCTTGGAGCTTTCCTTGGGCAGCGTTTCGTCGTGAAACGCACGCGCTGTATCCGGATCAAGGCTGAGGTTGAACTGATCTTCCCAGCGGAACTCAAAACGGGCTTTGGACAATGCATCATCACGTGCCTGCGCGCCCGGGTGTCCCTTGGCCAGATCGGCCGCATGGGCGGCGATCTTGTAAGCAATGACCCCGTCTTTTACATCCTTTTTGTTGGGCAGGCCGAGATGTTCTTTCGGCGTCACATAACACAGCATCGCACAGCCATACCAGCCGATCTGTGCGGCACCGATGGCACTGGTGATATGATCGTAACCCGGTGCTATATCCGTCGTCAGCGGGCCTAATGTATAGAATGGTGCCTCATAGCAATGTTCCAGTTGCTCATCCATATTGGCCTTGATCATCTGCATCGGCACATGCCCCGGCCCTTCAATCATAACCTGTACATCATGCTGCCAGGCGATTTGGGTTAGTTCGCCCAGCGTATGCAGTTCGGCAAACTGCGCTTCATCATTGGCATCGGCAATCGCCCCCGGCCTCAAGCCATCGCCCAGTGAGAAGGACACATCATAAGCCCTCATGATTTCGCAGATATCCTTGAAATGCGTGTAGAGGAAATTCTCCTCATGATGCGCCAGACACCATTTGGCCATGATCGAGCCGCCGCGCGACACAATGCCGGCCAGACGTTTGGCTGTCAGCGGCACATAGCGCAACAACACGCCGGCATGAATAGTGAAATAATCCACCCCCTGTTCGGCCTGCTCAATCAGCGTATCACGGAAAATTTCCCAGGTCAGGTTTTCGGCAATGCCATCCACCTTTTCCAGTGCCTGATAAATCGGCACGGTACCGATCGGCACGGCGCTGTTTCTGATGATCCATTCGCGTGTTTCATGGATATTCTTGCCGGTGGAAAGATCCATGATCGTGTCCGCACCCCAGCGCGTGGCCCAGGTCATCTTCTCCACTTCTTCCTCAATCGACGAGGTCACGGCCGAATTGCCGATGTTGCCATTGATCTTCACCAGGAAGTTGCGACCGATAATCATCGGCTCCAGCTCGGGATGATTGATATTGGCCGGAATAATGGCCCGTCCGCAAGCAATTTCACTGCGCACGAATTCCGGCGTAATAACGGGTGGAATGGATGCGCCGAAGCTCTGTCCGGGATGCTGACGGGTAATTTCGCGAAGATGTTCGCGGCGCTGGTTCTCACGGATGGCGACAAATTCCATTTCTGGCGTGATGATGCCGGCCCGTGCATAATGCATTTGTGTGACATTATGCCCTGGTCTGGCGCGACGCGGCGTGCGCACATGCGCAAAACGCAGGCCGGAGAGCTGTTCGTTGTCGCGACGCTGGCGACCATAATCGGAACTCAGATCCGACAACAGCTCGGTGTCGTTACGCTCTTCAATCCATGTCTGACGAATCGGCGGCAGACCGCTGGCCAGATCAACCCGGTGATCGGGGTCGGAATACGGACCCGATGTATCGTAGACCAGCACCGGCGGATTTTCCTCTGCTCCGAACGAGGCATGCGTCGAAGACAGCGATATTTCCCGCATAGGCACGCGGATATCCGGTCGCGACCCTTCAATATAGACTTTGCGGGAATTTGGGAACGGCTGTCCCACAGAAAGGGTTTTCGCCGTATCCATATTCGGTGTTTCCGCCTGTGTCGTCATGCTACCTCCAGCTATCATCATGCACATTGAAAGGCGAACTATATCCGAGCGATGTACTCGGGTATAGAACCTGCGCGAACCCCTTTCTGTTTATAGCTGTTTCGATCCTGCCAGGCGTGGTCATTGAGCGATATCCGGGATAGCTTTATGCGCATGAATTTGCCAACACTGAACGCCGCCACAGCTGAACATCTGCTGCACGATTATGTAATCACTGCGCGCCATCGCTGGTGCGTATTAAAAGCCACCGGAGACGGTTTGCGAGACTACCTGCAGGGGCAGATCACACAGGATATCCGGCGTTTAACACCACAACAGGGAATTCATGCCTGCCTGCTGACACCGCAAGGCAAGGCCGTCAGTGAACTGTATCTGGTCGATGCAGGCGATGCACTGCTCATGCTGGTGCCAACGACGCATGCAGAGGCAACCGTTGCTCGCCTGCGCCGATTTTCGCTGGGTTACGAATTGCGTATCGGCGTGATCGATGCATTGGGCATTTGCTCCATACAGGGTGCCGATGCCGCACAGGGGCTGGCATTGTTTGATCTTCCGCAAGCAGGCGATAACTGGCTGGCAACATTTCGCCATGCCGAACATGGGCATATAGCACTGGTCATGCCGGCGGAACCGCGCGGTTTTTGGGTTATTGCAGAAAAGAAAACCATTGCAGCGCAATGTACATCATTGTCCCATAGCGTGGATGAGGCACAGATGGAAGCCATGCGCATTATTCGAGGCCTGCCGGACTTTGGTGTAGAATGGGATGAACATATCCACCCGCTCAATGCCAATCTCATCGAAATGGATGGTGTTAGCTTCGACAAGGGCTGTTATGTCGGACAGGAAGTTACCAGTCGCATGCACTGGCGCGGCGGCATTCGTAAAAAACTGTATCGCGTGCTGTTGGCACATGCTCCGGATACCCTGCCCTGCCCGCTGATGGCCTCATCGGCACCGATTGGCGAACTGCGTTCGGCAGCTGTCGATCATCAGCAGCAATGCTATGGTATTGCCTGGCTGCCCATCGAGGTTGTTGAAAAACAAACGCCATTGACGTTGCGAGATGGCAGTGTCGTGGATGTCCTTGAGCCCTGTCATGCCTGAGCTGTTTGTCTGGTATCATGCCGATGCCAGCATGGAAACGGCATTGCGTCGCTGGGTGGAAGGTGTTGCGCACCAGCTCCGGCTCACGGCGCATCTATATGTCCGTCACACAGTGGACAAAACAACCTTTATGGAAGTCTATACGGATATTTCCGGCGCACAGCAGCAACGACTGCAGCAGATAGTGGCAGATACGTCATTGTTCAACGACATTGAACGCCACAGCGAGGTGTTTCAACGGCTATTTTGATGGCCACATTCCGGGCCTGCAGCGCTCGATTTCGTTATACATCCCGGCTAGGGTGCCGCCATGTCTGATATTGTGAGCGATATTGCTGTCAAGCTGATACAGCGTGAATCGGTGACCCCTGCCGATGGTGGCTGCCAGGATTATATGGAACGATTACTGGCTCCGCTGGGGTTTGTACGCACCAGTGTCGATGCCGGTGGCATCACTAACAGCATTTATACCCGCCCCGGTGAGTTTCCGGGTACCTTGGCCTATGCCGGACATACCGATGTCGTGCCGACCGGTCCCCTTGAGGCATGGCCGCATGCGCCATTTGCCGGCGTGATCGACAGTGGCATCCTGCATGGCCGCGGCGCGCAGGATATGAAAGGAAGCATTGCCTGCTGGATTGCCGCCGTTGCCGAATTATGCCAGTGCGCTGAGCCGTTACCGACGTTGCAAATGCTGATCACCTCTGATGAAGAAGGTGAATCGATCGACGGCACGATTCGCTTGGTGGAATATCTGCAACAGCATGACGCCTTGCCCGATGCCGTCATTGTCGGCGAGCCGTCCTCACATTCCCGCGTGGGCGATACGATCCGTCGTGGCCGGCGCGGCGTGGTACAGGTGAGGGCCGTATTTCATGGCAAACAGGGGCACTCGGCCTATCCCCAGGATGCCGATAATGCCATTCACCGTGCCGCACCGGTGCTGGCGCGTATCGCCGGCATCGACTGGGGTGTGCCGGCCGACGGTTTTCCGCCAACGTCCTGCCAGATTACCAATATCTCCGGTGGTACCGGCGCCAGCAATGTCATACCTGGACATTGCGAGGCTTTTATCGATATTCGTTACAACCCGGCCAATGATTTCGATTCGATCCGTACTGCCATCGAGCAGGCGGCTTCGGATACGGATGCAAGTTTCTCCTTTGATCATGTTGCCACAGCCTTTTCCACAGCGGACGGCCCTTTTCTCGATTTGGTCTGCGATTCGATTCAGCGCATTACCGGTATCGATACCGTACGTGATACCGGTGGTGGTACATCTGACGGACGCTTTCTGGCTGCTGCCGGCGTGCCGGTGGCGGAACTGGGGCTGACCAATTCGACAATCCATCAGGTCGGCGAATGCGTGGCCGTGGACGAATTGCATACGTTGACGGCCATCTACAAGGACATCATTACACATTTCGAGGTAGCATCATGAGTGACACACTGGGAGCACAGCGCAACAGCCCGTCCCGCGAACTGGAAACGTTTCCCAATCCCAATCCGGAGCGTGATTATCATATCCGCATCGACTCGCCGGAATTTACCTGCCTGTGCCCGAAAACAGGACAGCCGGACTTTGCCGAGATCAAACTGGATTATGTGCCCGATCAGCGATGTGTGGAGCTGAAATCGCTGAAGCTGTATTACTGGAGTTTCCGCGACGAAGGGCATTTTCATGAGAAGGTGACCAATATGATTGCCTCTGATCTTATTGATGCGCTGGACCCGCGCTATCTAAAAGTTACAGCCGTGTTCAATGTGCGTGGCGGTATTTACACGACTGTCGAAGTGGAGCATCACAAAACGGCATGAGTCCTCTGCCTTTTACCAAAATGCATGCGCAGGGAAACGATTTCGTGATTCTTGATAATCTCGATGCGTCCCTGCCGCTTCTGGATGAAGCGATCATCAGACGCCTGACCGAACGGCGATACGGCATTGGCTGCGACCAGTTGCTGTTGCTGGAGCCATCCGATGTCGCCGATGCCTGGATGCGCATTTTCAATAACGATGGCTCGGAGGCCGCCAATTGCGGTAACGGTCTGCGTTGCGCTGCCCGCCTGCTCATGAATCTGCGCGGCCAGGATCGTGTCAGCATTGCGCTGGCCGATCGCATTGTGCATGCCGAAAGCTGCGAATACGGTATTGGTGTCGAGATGGGCATAGCGCATGTGCAGGATGAAACTACAGCGCATGTGGATATCGACATGGGTAATCTGCACCGGGTGTTTTTTGAGGCAACAGAGGTATTTCCGGAAGATCGTAATATTGAGATTGTCACCGGCCAGGTCGTCGATCATATCTGGATCGATATCATTGAACGCGGCGCGGGCCGCACGCTGGCCTGTGGGTCCGGTGCCTGTGCTACGGCAGCGGCAGTCTGGCACAGGGATCAGCATATACGTCCGCTAAGTATTGAAATGCCGGGTGGAACCGTACATATCTCCGGCAACATGCAACAAATGCGCCTGGAAGGCCCGGTATCGCATGTGTTTGATGGTCAACTACCCCGCCTCTGAATCGCTTTCAGTGGCCGAGTGTCACATCCATGAGTCCCAGATAACTGCCATCAGCGCGGGGTACAAAACCGGAAATACGACGGTTACTGACAGCTACGACAGGTTCGAACCATAGCGGAATATAAACCATATCCTGTTGCATCTTCTGCTGAATGCGTGCATACAGTTTGTGTCGCTGTGCCCGGTCCTCAGTAATGGCTGCTTCATCCAGCCAGCGATCCATATCAGCATTGCGATAACGTCCCCGATTAGCGCCCTTCGGCGGCCATTGCTTCGAATGCAAAATCCAGCGATAAATGTCCGGGTCGCGAATACCCACCCAGGATAAGGAATAGACCTGAAAATCACCGCGTTTGATGCGCGCATAAAAACCGCCCCATTCCAGCGATTCGATATGTACCTTTACACCGATACGCTGCCACATTGAGGCAATCGCCGTTGCCAGTTGCAGCCGTACCGGATCGGTGCTGGTATGGTAACTTAATGTGAAGCGTATGCCGTTCTTCTGACGTGGAAAATCAGCTGCATCGAGCAGAGTTTCGGCCTGTTGTGGGTCAAATGATGTCACCGGTAGGCGGCTTGATGCCCAATGCGTTGGTGTAAGCACGGTTTCCGCCAGTTCAGGTAAACCGCCGAACAGTGACTGTTTCAGCAGTTCGCGATCGATGGCTAGTGCCAGTGCCCGGCGCACACGCACATCATGCAGTATTGCATCCTGCAGGTTTAAACTCAGATAGGCGAATGTCGTTGAACTGCGACTGTTGATGCGCAATTGCGATTGTTTTTGTAAATACGGCAACAGATATGGCGGCAAATCGTTCTGGATCAGATCCAGTTCGCCGCGCACGATTTTCAGCACTCGCGTGACCGGATCCTTGACACGCACAAAACGAAGTCGCGGTTTTTTTCTATCCACTGGTTGCAGACTTAGCGCGTTATCCTGCCATTGCTGCAACTGATAAGGTCCGCAGCCGGTGGTTTTTCTGGCCTGTTGCGGTTGTGCCGCCCGCTCAGCCGGCAGGATGCCGATATTCAGATGTGATAATAATGATGTATCGATGCGGGAAAGCTCAAGGCGAAGTGTATAACGGTCTTCCACCCGAATATCACGGATGGCAGCCAGTCCGCTTTGCAACGGACTGGCCATCTCCGGCTGCATGATACTGCGCAGCGTGGCGGCAACATCTTCGGCACCAACATTCCGGCCATCATGAAAACGGATATCCTGACGCAGGTGAAAACGCCATACTGTAGGCTGCGGATGCTCCCAGTCGCGGGCAAGACCACCCTGCGGCAGGAAGTGTTCATCCAGACGGACAAGGCTGCAATGGACGAACTGCTGAATACGTTCGGATGCGGCATCGGTGGCATAGCGCGGATCCAGCGTCATCGGCATTTGTGCCAGCCCGATTGTAATCTGCGACGCGGAGGAAGAGGCCATCTGCTGCTGCGAACAGGCAGCTAGCGATAACAGCAATAGCAGCGGCCAGATCAGCGTTGCCACAGGCTCATCGTTTCGACATGACCGGCAAATGGAAACATATCCATGCTACGTAATGCCGTCAGGCGATAGCCTTGTTCGGCGAGTATGTGTGCATCGCGCGCGCCGGCGGCCACGTCGCAGGAGATCATGATGATGCGTTCTGGCATCAGCACATGCATGTTGCTGCAAATGCGGCGAGCCCCCTTGCGCGGCGGGTCGAGAATCAGCACATCGGCGGCGATATAGTTCTCATGCCGGAAGCCCTCAAACAGATTGAGCGTTTCAAAACGGGCATCAACCCGCAGCCTTTTGGCATTCTGACCAGCCAGACGGACGCTGTCCGCATTGCCTTCGGCACCATGCACACGCGCACCGCTCAACACGGCGGCCGGCAGGGACAAATTGCCGGCACCACAAAACAGATCGACAATCAGACGACAGTCAGCGGGTAACCATTGCTGTACCTGGCGGACCATGGCGCGATTGCCCTCCTTGTCGCCCTGGATGAAATCGTTGGGACCAATGCGAATGGCTACTTCCTGCTCCCCTGCCGGCAGGCTGTCTTCCAGTTTCAGCACCGGTCGCGTCAGCGGTTTAAGCAAATGCCCATGCCGCCACCACCATTGCACATGTTCGATATGAGGAAGATCAGGTCTGGCAGGTGCCGCAGCTTCGGCTTCCAGAATAATATGTATGCCGTTGTGCAGACAAATGCCTTGCACGGATGTTACGGCATCAGGCAGGCACGGCTCCAGCTGCTGCCGGACATGATTCAGCCCGGGCTCTGTGACCATGCAGTGATCATGGCGCACGGGTTGATGGCTGGCATGTGCATAGAATCCGAGAAACGTGCCCTGTTCATCGTGACCGACGACCCAGCGCACCCGACGGCGCAATCCGCTGCCGCTCTGACAGGGACGCCATGCGGTACTTTTCGTAATGAGACCAGCAAAGGCATCATGAACCCAGGCTGACTTGATGTTTGCATGCATCTGCGGTGCAATATGCTGCAGCGCACACCCGCCGCAGGCATGCGCAACCGGACAGACCGGAGTAATGCGTGTTTCTGCCGGACGAATGATATCGACAAGCATGCCACGCAATACGCCGCGTCGTTTGCCCGTGATTTCAATATGCACCTGTTCACCGGGAATCGCATGCGGTACCAGCACAGCTCCCTGTGCCGTATGCACGAGGCTTTCGCCACCCGGCAGCAGGGAGATCACGTCGGCATCAAGGCAGGGCATGGATGACGGGTTACGGGGCCTCAGGGCAACAGATCAATAGGACCGATGGTAATCGGTTCGGCTGAACGAAAACGGAATTCCACCGACTTGATATCGCGCTGCATGGATGCAGGCAGCTTCACGACAACAGGGCGATCGATATCGCGATCCTTTTGCTCGAAAACCTTGAAAAATTTGCCGCGGTTGTTGATGACCCTCAAGGACAGATTGCCACCGCTGAAATCCTTTTTGCCAACGCTGGCTCGCTGTATGACAATTGTTGAAATTGATGTGGCGACATTAAACGATACACGTATCCACCCTTGCTTGAAGGTATGCAGCTTGTTCTTCCAGGTATAATCTCGAAGATCATCGAAATAATGCTTGGAGCCTCCGCGGAATTCATGCGCTTCGGAGGCGCTGCTTTCCGTGCCATCGAAACGACGAAGCCAATGGGTTTGGGTGAACGTGACCGAACGGGTTTTATCCATTCGGCTTTCCGTTTGTATCACAACGGGTGTTTGTTCTACAGCAGCTTTTTTCACCTCGGACTTTGCTGGCGGCGCAACTTCGGCCGGCATTGTACGGGATTTTGGCGCTGGCTCTGCCATTTCCTGCGATACATTCTGTTGTGCCGCCTGTTGTTGATTCTGTTGATAATAATACCAGCCGCCAATGACTGCGATGAGAGCCAGGGCAGCCAGCCATCTGGGCCTGTTGGACGGAGCCTTCCGTGTCTGCGCATAGCGTGCCGGCATATCAATCGGCTTTTGCTCGCTGCGTTTGCGCGGCCTGGTCTGAATCGTTTTTTTCAGTGCCGCGGCATCACGTGCTGAGGGGGCCTGTTTGATCCGTTTCAGTGCCGCGCGTACCTCGGCACAACTGGCCGGACGATCATCCGGCCTTTTGCTGAGCAGTGACAAAATCAGTTCGGACAGTTCTTTGGGCAGGGAACGATTCAGCTTGCGTGGCTCTACGGGTTCTTCGCGTACCTGCTTTTCCATGATTTCAAATTCGGCAGCACCATCGCCAGCCGCGTCGAACGGAAGTTGGCCGGTACACATTTCATAGAGCACAATACCGAAGGAATACAGATCCGTGCGAATATCGACCTGCTGATTCAGGATTTGTTCCGGCGACATGTAGCGGAATGACCCCACGGTCGCCCCGCTTTTAGTCAGATCATCCTCACCACTTTGCGGCTTGGCCAGACCAAAATCCATCAGCTTGATTTTCCCATCGTCTGTCAGCAATACATTACTGGGTTTGATGTCTCGGTGAATCACATCCACCTGATGAGAAGCCTCCAGACCCACGAGGATCTCATCGGCGATATTCAATACATCGAGCAGGCTCAATGTCGGCTTGTCGCGAAGAAACTGACGCAGATTTTGTCCATGCACCATTTCCATGACCAGAGCCATGTGTTCATCATCCTCGTAGAGCGAGAGCAGTGTAACGATATTGGGGTGTTGGACCTTGCCGTGGACACGTGCTTCACGACGGAAACGTTCCTTCAGGTTTTCCTGCTTGAGCAGGTGCGGATGCAACACCTTGATGGCCACTTCCCGGTCAAGGCTTTCATCGCGGGCCCGATAGACGACACCCATGCCGCCCTCGCCGATTTTGGCAAGCAGAACATATTGACCCAGGCGCGGATGATGATTGTCGTCAATAAAGGCTGTGCCGCAGCTTTTACAAAAGCCATTTTTAATGGAATTCTGAATACCGCAGGAGGCACAACGCATGCTGTTCATTGTTAATAATGTGCCGGAATTGTCAAGTTTACGGCAACAGTTCGGACGTATGGCGAAAAGCCTTTAAAAATTCAGGTGCCTGCTGTTCCGGAAGATTTCCCTGAATCAGCAGCTTGAAGGTTTCCCCCATGCCGAATGGCAGCATTAAACGCTTGGCATGAGCCAGCATGGCCATACTGGCAGTCGAGCGTGACATGCTCAATTGCTGTACCAGACTTTGTACCGCCGGGCTCTGTGCCAGCCAGCCGCCCTGACTCATCCACAACAAGGGATGCAACTGATGTTTGCGTCCTGCCTCGGCCAGCGCACTGAAATCAACATGCGCGGTAATGTCCTGCTGTCCGATATGCGTCAGTATGTCTTCACTGACATGGTGCTGATGGTGGGCCAAAAGCGTTCCCTGTGTTCTTCCCGGCCGGTAATACTCCCTGGCAGCATAGCCGTAATCCACGGTGAATATCAGTCCGCGCGTCACCAGACGCGCCAGTTGCTGCTGCCATGATAAAAGTTCAGGGCACCATTCGCTGCAATATCCATCCGGCCATTGCGCGGTGATAGATTCCGGTAATGAAATATCACTAGGCACATCCGTGTCCAGCCAGAAGAAATGCGTTTTATCATGACTGACAGCGCGTTCATAGCTCCGCCCATTGCGCCAGTGAAAGCAGCGTACGGGAAAAGCATCAGGCAACTCATTGCTGATAAACAGTACATTTTCCATGGGTTCCAGCTCGGAGAGCCTGCGGGCATGAATGACGTCATGCCCCTTACCTGCAAACTGCACCGTCTGCAGATGACGCAGATGTGCGCTAATTTCAATTTCAATGACACGGGTCGGCGCGGGCATGTCGGCATCATGCAGCAGGTCAAGAAGACGACACAGCAAGGCGCCATTGCCCCCGCCCTGCTCGATCAATGTCCATTCCGGGGGGCGACCCAGCGCCTGCCAGCCCCAGTGCAGCAGGTCAAAAAAACCGCAGGCCAGCCATGGCCCCATATCCGCAGCCGTGATATAATCCCCTCTGGCGCCAAATACCGGCGCCGTTTCATAGTAACCAAGCCCGGGCTCATACAGCGCCATACGCATAAAATCATCAAAGCCGATGATGCCGCCATGGGCATCAATATGCTGGCGAATGCGTGTTTCGAGCATGCGATGACTGGACACGGGTTGACGTCCTCCTTGCGCAACACTAACGTAACGGTAATTCCAACAGAAAAAGAGGAAACCGATGGCTTCTGAAACAATCATTCACGTTAGTGACGAAAGCTTCGAAAATGATGTGCTTAAGGCAGCAGGCCCCGTACTTGTTGATTTCTGGGCACCCTGGTGTGGTCCTTGCAAACAAATCGCGCCCATTCTGGATGAGGTGGCCGAAGATAAGCAAGGTAAAATTACCATTGCGAAAATTAATATTGACGACAATCCGAACACGCCAGGCAAATATGGTGTGCGCGGGATTCCGACATTGATGATTTTCAAGGATGGTAACGTTCAGGGCACCAAGGTGGGTGCGGTCAACAAGGCCAAACTGTCTGAATTCATCGACGAACATATCAGCTGATCGCTGAGTCTTTCATGGCGGGGCCACAAGGCCCCGCACTCTGGTGATGTCCATTTCCCATTCCAACAGATTATCTCGTGACTGCCTGCATATCGTGCTGGTTGAACCGGAAATTCCGCCCAATACGGGCAATATTGCCCGCCTGTGCGCCTGCACGGCATGTCATTTGCATCTGATTCATCCGCTGGGCTTTGAAATCAGCGATCGCACCCTGCGTCGTGCCGGCCTGGACTACTGGCAGCATGTGAATATTCAGGAATATAAAGACTGGCATACCTTCCAACAACGGGTTCCCGTGCAGGCCACACTGTACACCTTCAGCACGCATGCACAGACATCGTTATGGCAATGCCGTTTCCGGCCTGGCGATGTGCTGGTATTCGGGCCGGAAACCCGTGGCCTTAGCGATGATATTCTGCAGCACGGTTGCGGGGTTCGTATCCCCATGCGCGATGATGCGCCGGTGCGTTCGCTGAACCTTTCCAATGCCTGTGCGATTGCAGTTTATGAGGCCTTGCGGCAATGGAACGGGTGAAAGTACAGTATTTATCCACTGCAGGCGGGATAAATGAACTTTCTTTAAGCTAACGCGGAAGAATTTATTCTGTATCTTTATATATCAAGTTAACTTATTGTTATTAAAGCATATATATCAATGACTATATTTTGTGCATTCATTACATGCATTTCGTTTGTTCAGCATAGGCAATCATTTTCCGAAGTTATCCACATGGTTTTCCACAGTGGCTGTGGAGTATTATTTTGTTTGCGCTCATATGCCTTCTGCGTTACGTTGCTGCATCATGAAGTGGACGATATCCAACCGCATGACGCTGGCCCGGATCGGGCTGATTCCGTTGTTGATGCTCGTCTTCTTTATTCCCGGTCATATCGGCTATTGGTTATCTGCGCTGATCTTCGCTATCGCTTCAGCAACCGATTGGCTGGATGGCTATCTGGCGCGTTCACGTAACGAGGAAACAGCATTTGGCCGCTTTCTCGATCCGGTTGCCGACAAGTTGCTGGTGGCTACGGCGTTGGTGCTGCTGGTAGCAATGGATCGCTGCCCTGCCATATTGGCGATTATTATCATCGGCAGGGAGATCACCATTGGCGCGCTGCGTGAATGGCTGGCCACGCGCTCAACCATCGTGCACGTGTCTATTCTGGCCAAGTGGAAAACAGCATTGCAAATGCTGGCCATTATAGCCCTGCTGTTTCATGTTGAGCTGTTCGGCATCGCCATGCATGATGCCGGTATCGTGCTATTGTGGCTGGCCGCCATCATCACGCTGTGGTCGGCCTATGAATACATTCGCGATGCCTGGCCTGAACTGATGGAGCTGCATGATGATGAAGCCGGGACGACGGTGGTCAAACTGCTGGCTAACAGGACCCCTGCATCGGACGAGACAAGCCGAACATAAGCTACAGACGAGCAAATAAAAGCTGGCTGATTTCCTCGTCACTCAGACAGATGGGGTTGGTTTGCATGCTGTTGCCGCGACTGTTGGCCACTACGCGTGCAATATCCGCTTCAGCGATGCCGTAGTCACCAAGACGCGGCATTTGCAGGCGTTTTTCCCACTTCTGCAGCAATGCACACAAGGCCTGTCGGGCTGCGGTATCATCAAGATGTGCATCCTCCACCATCAGACGTCCGACCTGCGCATAACGCTGAAGAGCCTGATTCTCCGGTTCGCGTTGTTCCATGGCCCGAATATTCAGGGTCACGGCCTCAGACAGCAGGATGCCACACACAACACCGTGCGGAATGGAGAAAAAGGCCCCCAGTGGCGAGGCCAGCCCATGCACGGAACCAAGTCCTGCATTGGCCAGCGTCAGGCCGGAGATCGAAGATGCATACAGCATATCCGCGCGGGCGGACAAATTGTCGCCCTCCTCCACAACGCGCAACAGTGAGCGGCGAACCTTGTGCAGGCCGCTTAACGCCAGCGCATCAGTCATCGGATTAGCCCCCGCAGACACCCAGGACTCGATCAGTTGAGTCAATGCATCCATGCCACAGGCTGCGGACAGCGCGGGCGGACAATACAAGGTCAGTTCAGGATCCAGTACAATATGCTTGGCCACCAGCGATTCATGACGGAACGACTTCTTGAAACCATGCTCACCAATCACCGATAGTACGGCATTCTTGCTGGTTTCCCCGCCAGTTCCAGCTGTTGTCGGTACGGCAATGAATGGCGTGGATGGTCCCTGATAGGGCTTGCCGGCTCCTACACCTTCCAGATAGTCCATGACTGAATCACCGCCCGGCAGCAAGCCGGCAATGGCCTTGGCTGCATCTACGGCGCTGCCACCACCAATGGCCACAACGCAATCCGGCTGCCAGCCGCGATATTGCCGTACGGCGTCATCGACCAGTTGCGGCGAGGGTTCATGGGCTACATGCAGGCGCCGGACATCCAGAGCATGTTGCAGCATTGACCATAATTTCTGGCAATATGGATTCGTATCGAACGAGTGCCGGCCGGTAACCAGCAGCACACGTTGTCCGAACGATGCCAGCAGATCCGGCAATTGCTTACGTGCGCCGGCACCAAAATGGATATGCGGGGTGGAGGCAAAGCAAAAAGACTCTATCATGCATCGATCGTAGCCCATCTTGATGCGGAGGGAAACTGCCATGAACCTTGTGGAAGCCTGTATTGAATTCTCTTTCAAGGGGGAATATTATGTTCTTTCAGCCATCATCGAACTGGATCAGTGTATGCGCAGTGAAGACACGCTGCCCGAAATCTATCGCAGGCTGGCTGCCGAGAATGGTATCGGCATTCATTCCCATGAATTTGATATGATGATTATGGAACCACTTA
>CAZTGM010000036.1:0-18884 GCA_964613235.1 uncultured Zetaproteobacteria bacterium
GTGAGAATTATCCAATGGTTACAATAGGTTATGAATTATTCAGGGGCGACTATCTGAGCCAGTCAGAAGCCGGCGAGCTTCTGGGAATGAGTGAGCGGAATTTTCGGCGTTACCTCCGGCGCTATCGGGAGGAAGGCGAATCAGGGCTATTGGACGAGCGTCTGATCCGGGCCTCGCATCGCTGTGCGCCGGTGGATGAAGTTCTGGCCATGTGCGATTTGTATTCGAGTCGGTATGCAGGGTGGAACGTGAAGCATTTCTACAGCTTCTACAGACGCGAGCATGGCGGTGACCGCAGCTATAGTTGGGTAAAGAATCACCTTCAGGCAAGAGGTCTGGTGAAGAAAGCCTCTGGTCGGGGTAAGCACCGCCGCAAACGGGAACGTGCGCCCATGGAAGGGATGCTGCTGCATCAGGATGGTTCCACGCATGAGTGGGTTCCCGGTAAGATGTGGGATCTGATCATTACCCTGGACGATGCGACAAACCGGCATTATTCAATGTTCTTTGTGGATGAGGAAGGGACGTCTTCCAGCTTGCGGGGCATGCGAGCAGTCCTGTCGTCGATCTGGGCTTGCAAAGCATCGGGCAAACCGAATAATGGCGCGTCATGTCAAAAACCAGTCAACCACTTAAACCGGGCGAAAAAATATTGTTCACCGTGGCCGGTGCCTTTGTTGTTTTCGCCATTATTGCTTTTATTGTGATGCAATTTGTCATCGCCAAGTCGGACAAACCATTGTTTGAAACACGCACCCATGCGGACTTTTCGCCGGAAGGACAGAGAGGCTCCGAGCTGTTTCGCACCAACGGCTGCACGACCTGTCATCGCGCGCTGAGAAACGGCACCAATATGGGGCGTACCGCCGATCTTGACGGTATTGGTTCGCGGCGTACGGCGGGCTGGATGTTTGCATTTCTTCAGCATCCGGAAGAAACCTATGGTGCGCCGACCATCGATCATCATGCAGGCGAGCATTCAGCCGCCTATGTGGCGCAAATGCCTGCCGAGGATCTGCATGCCATTGCCGTATTCCTCTCCGAGCTGAAGTCCGATCAGGGCTCATCTTCTGCGCCGGTGCCGCCGAAGGGTGAATCTCCGTTCATCGATGCCATGGTCAAGATGATGGCTCCGAAGGAATGGAAAGAAAAATACAAGGATATCCGTGACAAGGCGCCGCAGGATCAGGCGGGCGAAGCATCGCCGGAAGCAGCGGCAGGGGGAACACAGCCATGAGTCAGCCATGGGAAGATCAGGAATATGTCAAATATACGATCTGGTTTGTATTCGCCTGTGTGATTTACAGTATCATCGGTTTTTCCTGGGGTGCACTGATGGGCGGTATTCATGAATTCCGTCATTTTGTCGATCATCG
This sequence comes from uncultured Zetaproteobacteria bacterium, assembly GCA_964613235.1. Classification (GTDB taxonomy): domain Bacteria; phylum Pseudomonadota; class Zetaproteobacteria; order Mariprofundales; family Mariprofundaceae; genus J005. The sequence goes on from CAZTGM010000036.1 coordinate 1,377, forward strand.
CATGCATGGTAATCTGATTGTGCGGGCGCATACCCATGTGAACCTGCTGGGCTGGGTGGAAATGGCGATTTTCGCTGCGGTTTATTACATTATTCCGCGTCTGGTCAGGCGCCCGATCTATAGCCTGAAGCTGGTGAAGGTGCATTTCTGGACGCATAACCTGGGTCTGATCGGTATGGTCGTGTTTTTTACGACGGCCGGGCTCATTGGCGGTGCGGCAAGCGTAACGATGACGCCGGCTGAAGTGGAGGCACTGGTCAAGCCATGGCTGGCGACGATGGGGATCTTCGGTTCGCTGGTATTATTGGCGAACTGTATCTGGGCCTATAATATTTTCATGACCTGCAAGGGGTGGCGCAAGTGAGATTCATGTTGCTGCTGGCCATGAGTATGTTGCTGGCATCATGTGATGAGATGAGTGTTGGCGGCGGCGGTGTCATGATGCAGGGCAAGCCGGCGCCGGTGGTGAAGACCAAGACGCTGAAAGATGTGGGTGGCGATCTGGCGAAGATCACCAGTTATCGTTATCCCGATCCGCGCATGTATCAGATTTCCTTCGATGAAGCGCTGAAACAGCGCAAGCCGATTGTTATGGAATTTGCCACACCCGGGCATTGCACGCAATGCGACAAGCAGTTGCAGTTGCTCAAGGAAATGATGAACAAATATGAGGGCGAAGTGCTGTTTCTGCATATGGATCAGTATTATAATCCGGAAGCCTACGATGTGTTTCAGGTGCGCGGCGAGCCCTGGACGTTTGTCATTGATGCCAAGGGTACGGTTGAGGTCGTTTATCCGGGGCGCATTCTGTATCAGGAGATTGATCCTGTACTTGCCGATTTGACGGGGCGGGGAGGCTAAGCATGGCCAAACACTGGGAAGAAGTGCAATGTCAGTTGCAGCCGGACAAAAACGGTGTGATCTGGGATCTGGTATTGTATGTGCCGACGGTCGGCTTTCTGCTGCTGTGGGGGCTGAAATTCTGGTATGGCAATGAGGATCAGGCCTGGATGGGCTATGGTCTGATGTTTCTCGGCTTCTTTTTTCTGATGGTGGGGGGCGGACGCATTATGCGTCGCCTGTTGCTGCTGCCTGGTGCGCCGGTATCGATTGATATCAACAAGGAACGCATTCGCATGAAGCTGAAGAGCGGCGATACCATTGCGCTGGTGCGCGAGGTGCGTTTCTTTTCCGATTATGCGCAGAAATCGTTTGCCTTGACGGGGCTGGATAACAAGGGTGCAAGGCGCCAGTTTATCTTTCATCGCAAACAGTTTGATGAAGAGGCATATCAACGCATCACGAAGGCGCTGGAGCGTTATAAGTAACGGTTAAAAACGGCGGTTGCGAAAGGCTTCCCAGAGGAAGTAGCCAATGGCCGCGGCACTGACAAGCACTACGGTAATGATCAGAAGGATTTCCGTGTTTTCGCTGACCAGACCGCCGACAAACATGTGTACGGAATAGCCGAAAATAAACAGTGCGGCCAGGCTGCTGACGCCGTAAACAAGAAATTCTTTCATGGCTAAAAATGCTGCAATGAAAAGAGACTTTGAGCAAGGGGAAGATGTGTGTCCGGAGAGCCCTTATTAATTGTCGTATGGGCTTGACATCAATTCCCTCTGGGTTAGGTTCCGGGTTCATTAAAAGGAATTCATGTTGAATTCATGGAGTGAGAGGAGGGCTGAAGAGTGAAAAGTTCAATCTGGCTGACCATCGTTGCAGGCTTTACGACCGGCATGGGCAATGGCTCGGTGTTTACAGCGGCTTTTTTGTTGGCTGTGGGCCGTGCGCCGTTTAGCGAAGCAGGCTTGTGGTTTATGGATCCGTACGATCCGCGCACCTATCAGGGCACGGCGGACTGGATCATGTTTATTTTTGGCATCGCGTTTGTCATGATTCTTGGTTATGCACTGAAACAGCATGCTTTGCTGGAAGGGATTCAGGAGGAGTAAGAAATGGACACGATTGCATCGATTCTGGGTGTTTTACTGGCGTTTTCGAGTATGTGGTTTGCGTGGTATCTGCTGATGCCCGGTCAGCATGACGAAGCGCACGAAGACGATTGAATTATAAAGAAACAAACTAGGGGGTCTTTTTAAAGATGCTGAAATATTTATTTGCAAAAGAGGATGATATCCCGCAGGGCACAGCCGCGATCTTCTTCGCTGTTTCGTCCATTGCGTGGTTTATTATCGGAACCGGGTTGGGCTCGTTTAACGCTGCCAAGCTGGCCTTTCCGGATTTCTTCCATGGTCTGTATGCCTTGCAGTTTGGTCATATGCGCCAGGTGCACGTGCATGCGGTGATTTTTGGCTGGATCGCCATGGCGTTCGCAGCATCCATGATGTACATCACGCCGGCTCTGGGTAATACCAAGCTGTGGAGTGAGAAGCTGGGTGTCTGGAACTGCCTGCTGTACAATGTAGGGCTGTGTCTGGCACTGGCACTGCTGTGGGCAGGTGTAACCTCCGGTCGTGAATATTCCGACCATATCTGGCCGATTGATCTGTATATTGCGTTTGTCATGGTGGTTCCATGGGCGCTGAACGTGTGGATGACGATTATTAACCGTCGCACTCAGGGTATTTATACGACGAACTGGTTCTTCGGTGCCTGCATGTTTATGACGATTATCGTATTCCTGATCGGTAATATGCCTGAATGGCTGCATCTGACGGGTCTGAACGAAGCGTATATGACCTGGTGGTTCGCCCATAATATTCTGGGTCTGCTGATCACGCCGGTGGCCGCGGCGATTACCTACTATATCGTGCCGAAGATTACCGGTAATCCGCTGTACTCTCACCGTGTGGGGCATCTGCATTTCTGGTCGATTGTGGTGTTCTACTCCACGCCGGCTGCCCACCACCTGATGAGTTCTCCGCTGCCGGAATGGCTGAAGTCTTTCGCTTCCGTGGAAGGTGTGCTGATTCTGGTGCCCGCTGTGGCCTATGTATGTAACATCCTGCTGACGATGCAGGGTCGCTGGGCGCTGTTTGTCGAAAACATCGAGATCAAGTTCACCATTACCGGTGTGTTGCTGGCGATTCCGTTGAACATGCAGGGTGGTTTCCAGCAGACGCGTGCCATTAACTGGTACATCCATGGTACCGGCTGGATTGTTGCGCATGCGCATCTGGCATTGCTGGGCTTCTCGACGTTTGCCGAGGCGGCTGCTGTTTACTACGGCATGCAGGTTCTGCTGCGTCGCAAGCTGTATTCCGCATCGCTGGCCAACTTCCACTTCTGGATGTTGCTGATTGGCTTCTCTCTGTACTGGACCTCGATGACCATCGCTGGCCTGATTCAGGGTGCTGCCAAGATCTATGAAGTACCGTATGTGGACGTGGTTATCGGTGAGCATCCGTACATGATTGTACGCTGGCTCGGTGGTACGATGGTATTCTTCGGTAATATTGTATGGCTGTACAATATGATCATGACTGCCCGTGCAGGTTCGCCTGTCCCGGCAGGTCGTCAGCCGGCCGAAGTCGCCTACACGCGTTAAAGGGAAAGGGCCGGTGCCAGTCGCCGGCCTTACCCTCAGGGTTAATAATAAATTAATAGGGAGGAGTTTCCGTGGCTTTTAGAGAATATAGAATCGGAAGTATCATGTTTGGTGTTGCATTGAGTCTGTCGATGTTCATCACCATCGTTCTGCCAGGCATCGATATTTCATCAATGTCTTCAACCAAGACGGCGTTGGAGAAACAGCTGACATATGGCTGGGAGAGTGGTTTCAACTACTACGATCCGTTCCTGCAGGGTAAGGACAAGCCGATCAAGGTTGTATTGACCAAGGATCCGGCTACCGGTGAACCGATGGATCAGACTAATGCCTATGTGTTCCCGGCAGGGACGCATTTCCCGGACGGTATTACGCATGAAAACATCCTGGGTGATGATGTGCGTGATGCATCCATCAGTCTGGGTAAAATGGATCAGGCTTCGGAAGAGGCTGGTGCGGTATTCCTGGTACAGGCAACCGAGGATGATGTTCCATACATTGAAAATGCAACCGCAACGCGCGGCTGGCAGCCGGACGCCACCCTGAATGTGGCCGATGAGCAATTGCTGGCCGGTTCCGGCAAGACGCTGTTCGTGCGTGAGGGCTGCTGGTGGTGTCATACATTGCTGCCGGAAGAAACCCAGGACTGGCAGACGTTCGGTCGTCCGCCGCTGGTGGGTGACTTCAATGGTGAATCTCCGACCACGTTCGGTTCCGATCGTAAAGCACCGGATCTGCTGCATGTCGGTTCGCGCAACTCTTCACGCGAATGGATGACGATGCATTTCTTCAATCCGCGTCTGGTACAGCCGCATTCGATCATGCCGCGCTACGATTACCTGTGGGGCGACAAGGATGCTAACGGCAATCCGATTGATCTGGCTGCCTGGGATGAGCATTACTTTGAATATGCCGAAGGCAAGCAGGTCTATCCGCCTGAGGTCCCGGTGCCGGCTGCGGACAGTGAAGCTCGCAAGCTGATCGACTTCGTGTTGAATCTGAAATAAGGGGGGATAATCACATGGGATGGACATTTAACCGACCTCTGCATACATTGACGACAGAGGATCAGAACAAGGAAGCGCAGTATGTCTGGGAGCATGAGAGCCTGGGCGGTATTGCGGAGAACAATAATCCGCTACCACGCCCGGTGATTGGTTTGCTGCTGCTGACCTTTGCCACGGCGATCGCTATTACGTTCCCGCTGTATGGTCAGCGTCCGACGGCTGCCATTTATGCGGACTATGTAGCACTGATGAACAGCACGATGGTGCAGGAAGTTCTGAACGACAAGACGATCACGCATGCACAGGCCAACCAGGCTGCCATGAAGCTGATTGAAGATGCTCTGAAGGAATTCCCTTCGCCGTATACGTTCCAGCGCGAACAGCATCCGATCGATCTCGATCATCTGCGCGTCATTGCACCGCAAATCATTGAACTGCAGACGGCGGGTGTGGATCTTGAGGAATACATTGTGGTTGGACCGGAAGTTGTGAAGTCCAACTTCTTCAACATTCAGCCGGATGGCACGGTGATTGCCAAGCAGCCATGGTGGGACAAGGGCTATGGCATTTCCTTTGTTTACTTCATCGGCTTCTGTCTTGCTGTCATTATTACCGTGAAGCGGTTGCCACATTTCTCATGGCGTCCGGATCACTCGATCGCGCATTAATAAAAGGAGACTGAGATATGATTAATATGGATAGCCCCCTGTTTGCCGGTGTGTTCGTGACCCTGATTGCCCTTGTGGCGCCGATTATCTACAGCTTTTTCGTAGATAATCACAAGAAGGGTTCACCGGATCCTCGCAAGAACATTTTCTGAAACTGTTCAGTATGTTCCTTATCGGGCGCCACCTTCGGGTGGCGCCTTTTTTATGACCATCCGGTTATGGAGAATATATTTGCTAACCGCTATGGTTCGCCGGTTTACATGATTCGGGAGAGAACAGAATGGTTGTGCGAAATATCATTGCAGTCGTCATATCCATGTTTTTTGTAACCATGCAGGCCGTTGCGCAGGAAGCCCAGGGTTATGACTTTGGCATTGAAAGCATGCGCAGTCACAGTTACAGCGTGGCGATTTTTATCTTTATGATGATCGCGATCGCCGTGTTTGTCGGTATTATCTGGGCCTTTTTCAAAAACCAGACCGGGGAAGCCGTGAAGCCCGGTGAGAAAGTGTTGTTCGGCATGATTGTGCTGGGTGTGATTGCGGCCTCGATTTTTGCAGCCATTCAGCTACTTGACGGCGTTTTGTTCTGAATAGACAATCGAGCAATCTTGGAGGTTCCCATGTTTGGAATTGAATTACACGACGGGTGGACGATCTATATCTGGCTTTTGAGTGGTGCGGCCATTCTCGTTGGTGTGGTTTTTGGCATTCGCTGGGCTGCGCGTAATGAGCAGTTTGATGAAGATATCAAATATCTTGTATTTGATGATGAGGACAAGGATAAAATGGATCCGGAGGAGTTTGCCAAATATCAGGAAGTGACCAAGAAGCAGGAAGCCCGTCGTCGGGAAGTACTGGCAGAAAAAGAAGCGGATGCTCATAAACTGTAAACATGTTTAAACATTTCAGCTGGATGACCGTAGTTAATGCGGCCATTCTTTTATTTGCCGCCATGCTGGTGTATGCGACTGTGCAATCGATGATTCATCCAGAAGCACATCAGACGCCGGAAGAAGCACTGCCATTTTATACCACTGCCGATGCCGCTTTGCAGCGCTCCGGTTCCGAATTGTATCGTAAGCTGCAATGTCGTAACTGTCATGCGATCTGGTCGGTCAAAAGTGTCTACCAGAGTGTGCCTGCCCCCAGTCTGGACGGTATTGGTTCGTTGCGCAGTGAGGAATGGTTATACCGTTATTTTTCAGCAGCAGACCCTCAGCAGATACTGCCCAGCCGGCTGAAGAAAAAGTATCGAATGCCTTCCTATGCCTATTTATCGGAAGATGAACGCATGATATTGTCTCGTTACTTTGCCAGCATGAAGGTTCGCGGCTGGTATCTGGAAGAAACACGCAAGACAGAACAGCAAAAACTGACGGGGAAAGCACCGTGAGTTTGCCCGGACACACATCTTCACCCGCTCGCAAGGCATCACCCCATCCGAAACTGACCAGCGATTCCTGGGCTCCCTACTGGTTACGCGCGTTGATCGCGCTGGTTGTCGGTGCGGTGGTCTACAAGGCCGGTTTGTGGGCGCTGGATGTCCATCTAGAATGGTATCAGGGCTTGCAGGGGTTTAACTTCGCCTGGTTGCTGGCTATGAGTGTTTTGCCGGTGGGTACCGGCGTGATTATCGGCATGATTTACGGTTTCGGAGGTAAATATCTGGCGCATTTTCCGCCGGCACTGGTCATGCTCTGGGCCTATCAGCATACCTATTCGCTGCCGGAAGGTGTTCATCTTCTGCCCTGGGGTATGTGGATCATGTTTGTTATTCTGCAAATGGAATTCTGTGCTGTCGGCGGTTTTATCGGTGAGTTGCTGATTCGGCGTCGCTTTTCCTGGGATAACCCGGATTTTCAGCGAGCAGATTCAGTACCCTTACCGGATGATGATGCGGATGATGCACCGTCACGCGGAGTATGAAGAAACGCATTCCGGTTACTGAAGCGCAACGTCGCCGGCGTAAACGCTGGCTGATGGCAACACTGGTGGCATGTATTACGCTGGCCATGATCGGTGGTTCGCTGCATGTCATGAAACTTGGCGCCATGCGACTTGATGAAATGCGGGCCAAGGCCAGTTACGATGTACAGGAGATGCACAAGCATATTCGTGCGGCCGGTGAGGAAATCTATCTGCAGGAAGCCAATGAAAAGCATGGCAAGGATTTTGCCACCTATTTGCCGGAAGAAGCTGAAGCCCTGCTTTCCGAAGAACAATGGCGTGACGTGGCATGGATGGTGTCGATTCCGGGCGGAGTGTTTTCGATGGGTACGGATGACCCTCGTTCCAATGAAGCCAATCGCCCACTGCACCAAGTGCGTCTGAAAGCTTATAAAATCGATAAATATCCGGTAACCCAGGCTCAGTATGCACGTTTTGTGGCCAGTACACATTATCGTCCGCCATTGAACTGGACTGACGGCCATATTCCACGGGGGCTGGAATTGCATCCCGTGACCATGGTTTCCTGGTACAATGCACGTGATTATTGCCAGTGGGCAGGCAAGCGTTTGCCGACCGAAGCAGAATGGGAAATGGCGGCCCGTGGCACGGACGGGCGGCGCTGGCCATGGGGTGATCGCATGCACCCGGAGAATCTGAACACTTATTATCAGGTCGGACATACGACGCCGGTGAATGCCTATGAAAACGGAGCAAGCCCCTATGGCGTCATGGATATGGCCGGCAATGTGCAGGAATGGGTGGCCGACGAATTTGCTCCGTATCCGGGCTCGCCGGGAGATCCGTCCATTTTTCAGGCGAAAGAAATCGATCCGAATTATCATCGCGGTTCGGATGAAAAAGAGGAATTGATTTATCGGGTCATGCGCGGCGGTTCCTGGAAGAGTGATCCATTTTCCACGTATACCTATCATCGCAATTATGCATTGCCCAATTATGCTTCCGATTTTTTTGGTTTCCGCTGTGCCATGGATGTGAAGGAATAAGGAGTTGCCAGGATGACATACTGGAATGCAACAGGAATTTTGCTCATAACGCTGCTGTGCTCAACGGAAGCGATGGCTGTGGACAGCTATCGTTATCTGCATGTGACCATCGACACACCATGGATGATTTTCGTATTTTTGTTCTTTTTGGTGTTTGCACCGATGATTCTTTCAGCCATTATCCATATCAGAAATGCCATGCGTCGTGATACGGAGGAAGAACATAGCGATGAGCGTGACTGAGAAAGCCCTGTCCATTCTGTTGCTGTTATGTGGCTGCATGCTTTCAGCACAGACGGCGTCTGCGGCACCCGGTTCTGAGCCGGCACAGTCGTCGGAGATGATCATGCAACAGTTCGCCGGCGATGTGGAAGAAAGTCCTGAACGCCGTATCGAGACAAAAACCAAGCACCAGATTTTGTTTCTGATGGGGATCTCCCTGCTGGTGCTGTTGTTGCTGACCGGTACCATGGGAATCGCCATGGCTGCTTTTGGCAAGGATGTGTTTGTGCCGCATATGATCCTGGCCGGTCTGAGCATGACGCTGGCCATCGTGCATGCGGCGACATCGATTGTCTGGTTCTGGCCTTATTAACGCAACGTTTCCGTTCACCATTGCGGTGGCATTATGATTGACAGGCCTTTGCGTTTTCCTCGCCTGCTGTTGCTGCTGCTTTATGGCGGCACAGGCATGACGGCACTGGGATATGAAGTGCTGTGGACACGTATGATGTCCCTGATGTTCGGCATCAGTATTTTCGGTGTGGTACTGACTGTGACGGCGTTTATGGCCGGGCTTGGAGCAGGCAGTCTTGTCGGGGCACGTATGTTTGTCGGGCATTCCGCCCGCCAGGCCCTGCTGCGACTGGGTGTGATTGAAGCGTTGATTGCATGTTATGCCTTGCTGCTGCCGCTGGGCATGCCGTTTCTTGATGGCTGGCTGATACAACTGGGGGAGAGTCTCTCCCTGAGCGGCTGGCAGATGTTGCAAGGGGTAGCAGCATTTCTGTTATTGTTTCCGGCTGCGTTTGCGATGGGGCTGGCTTTTCCGCTGGCATTGCAGGCAGCACGCGGCCTCCGGCATGCCGTGGGCATGATGTATGGCGTGAATGCGCTGGGTGGCGCCATCGGCGCCTGCCTGCCTTTGTTGCTGTTACCGCTGTTCGGCTGGCGAAGTGCCTTGTGGAGTGTGGCCACGCTGGGCCTGCTGCTGGCTGCATTGGCCTGGTGGTTATGTCGTTATTTTTCCACTACACCTGCGCGTGTTCGCGCGCAACATGTGCAAAGACCTGCATGGATGGATTTGCTGGCCTATGCTGGCATTGGTGCGGCGGCATTGATGCTGGAAGTCTTGTGGACACGCATTTACGGCACGGTTTTATTGCGTACCGAATATGTGCTGGCCGTGTTGCTGTTCGTTTACCTGGCAGGCATTGGCCTGGGCAGTGTGCTCAGTCGCTGGATGCGATCGCCACGCTGGTTTTATGTGTTACCTGTGGCTTCCGCCTTGCTGGTATTGCCGGGCCAGTATCTGTTGCCTGCAATCAGCCAGTGGGTGGCGCGCAGCGATTATTCTTCACTGGCCATGGCCATGCTGATGCAGGGTGGTGCGGTGATGTTGTGCACATTGCCGGTGACCCTGTTGCTGGGAGCCTGGCTGCCACTGCTGGCCGGACGTTCCGCGCAGCATGAGGGTAGTGTGGGCGGAGGCTGGTGGTATGGCGCCAACAGTGCCGGTGCGGCATTGGGTGCGATCGTGGCCGGATTTGTATTATTGCCCTGGCTGGGCAGTTTCGGCGCACTGGGGCTGGCGATCATTTTACTGTTTGTCTGTGGCATGCGCTGGGTTGATGATCGCCGTGTGTGGCTGGCTTTGCCAGTGCTGCTGTTGTTGATCTGGCCTGTACGCATGTTTCCTGCCGTGGCCACGTTATTGCCTGCATTGCAGGATGCCGGCGATCTGTTTGTCTATGAAGATGCCGTGGCATTGACGCATGTGGTGGAGCAAAGCGATGGACAACGGGTATTGTTGTCTGACCTGCAGCGTATGGATGCTTCCAGTGAACCGACCGCCGTGACGGTGCAAAAGAATCAGGCGCGTCTGCCATTGCTGTTGCATGCCCGTCCGGCATCGGTGCTGTTGCTGGGTGTAGGCACGGGGATTACCGCTGCAGGGGCATTGCCGTTTGGTTCGCTAAAGCTTACCGGTGTCGAATTGTCACAGGGGGCGATTGAAGCGGCGAAAGATTATTTTGCGCCGGTGAACGATGATGTGATGATGAAGATGCATGTCGTACATGACGATGTGCGACGTTTTCTGCGTGCAGACCGGCATCAATACGATGTGATTATCGGGGACCTGTTTCATCCGGATATGGTGGGTCGGGGTAATTTGTTGTCCCTGCAGCAATTCGAGCGCGTATACCGGCGCCTTAACCATGGCGGTGTGTTTGTGCAATGGCTGGCGCTGAACCAGTTTGATCGCGCTTCGCTGCAGGTAGTTATGCAGACATTCCGCCAGGTGTTCGGTTTGCAATCGCTGGTGTTTGTGGATGGTTACCGCATGGCACTGGTCGGGTTCCATGATGCTGTACCGGAGTCTCGGCTGCTGGTCAATCATGTTGCGCATATGGCTTCGCCCGGGGCTGCGACAGGGGGCGAGGGTCTGTGGACGTGGCTGGGACGTTATTGGGGGCATGTGCCTGTGTTTGCGCAGGTGCCATTGCAGGATGAATGGTTGCCGGTTATTGAATTTTCCCTGCCCAAAGTCCGATATAGTGGCGGTGTTGATCCGTTGGGCATGTGGCGCTGGCTGCTGTCATGGCGTGAAAGCAATGCACAGGCCATGCAGACCCTGGCTGTGGCAGAGGCAAACAGGGAGGATTTCATTGCCGCGCGTACCGTGACAGATATGAATGTGCACATTTGGATGGCCGAACTGGCGGGGCAGGAGCATCAGGTGCTGAAACTGGCCAGCATAGCGCACCGTTTGCATACACAGGACCGCTGGCCAGCACTGGCACTGGCAGACCGCATGCTGGCCGGTTTACAGCGAGGCTTGCCTGAAGGCATGGCCAGGGAACAGGCCTTGCAGGCCATTTTGCACATATATCCCTATCATACGGATACCTTGCGTCAGTTAATGCTGCTGGCTGGAAAAAAAGGTGATGTGGTGGCCGAGAAACACTGGCGATTGCAATTGCAGCAACTTAGCCCACTGGCCATTGATGTGCGAAGAAGATAGCTTTCAGTGATGCATTCATCCATGCCAGATTCAGATCAAATCAGTGCTATTCCGATTCGGGAGGAGCGCGTCCCGGGAGCAACGACATTGCATCCGCTGCGTCGTTTCAGCCAGATATTCACTTTGCTGCTGCTGGTGGCGATTCCTGCCTCGGGCCTGTTTCGTATCGATCCTGCTGCCGGTGGCATTTTGATGCTGGATTATCTGGTCTGGTTCTCGGATATCTTTCTGGTACTGGGTTTCTGGATATTCATCGCCAGTGTGCTGATCATGATGTACTCACTGGTCGGAGCTGTATTTTGTGGCTGGATGTGTCCGCAGAATACCGTTTCGGAGTGGGCCAATCAGTTAACGGAAAAGCTTCTCGGGCGTCGGGCCCGGATGATGAATGTGGACGGCGAAAAGATGCAGGTGGCGGTACGCCGACGCTCGCTGCTGAATTATGTTGTGCTGGGCACATTATTATTGCTGGCAGCCATGGTCTATGCCCTGATTCCCATGTTCTATTTTTATCCGCCGGAAGCCATCTGGTCATTTGTAAGTTTTCAGTATAATGCGGAGCTGGCCGGTTCCCTGCACTGGATTTATTTTGTATGCGTTGCCGTCATGTTGATCAATATTGCTGTGATCCGGCATCTGATGTGCAAATACATGTGCATTTATCGCGTATGGCAGCATTCATTCAAGACGCGTGACACATTACATATTTCCTATGATGCTTCCCGTTCGGATCATTGTGCGCATTGTCATTATTGCGTGGATGCCTGTTTTCTGGATCTCGACCCCAGGCAGCCTGAGGTGTTTGACAGTTGCGTCAATTGTGGTGAATGCGTTGTGGCTTGCGATGAATTGCACGTCAGAAGTAAAAAACTGCAAGGGCCTGGCCTGCTCAGGCTGGCCATCGGCGATGAACGGAAAGGTGCTTATCGAGGAACGCTGGGTTCGTTTTTCGGGAGGGCCAAAGCGGCGACCATCGCGACCGTTGTCGGTGCCATGATGTTTGTATTTGGCATCATGAACTATGAGCCGGCCGGTTTTAGTGTGTACCGCAGCGATACCTGGCAGGGCGGTCGTGTGCTCGATTATACGATTAATGTGGCCTATAAAGTGAATCGTCCTGAAGATATGACCATTCGTGTGCAGGGGCTTGATGAGGATTTGTATACACTGGAAAAACAGAAGATCCATTTTGAGCGGGCTGGCCGGCAGGATATTGCATTGCATTTGCGTCATAATTTGCCCAAAGGCCTGTATCGTTTCACGATCATTGTCGAATCGGATGGTGGCTGGTCCAATACATTTGAACTCAGACATTATGCGGATGGTCGAAGTTCGGCATCGTAACACCGGCATATGAGGAGAAAACAGTATGGCAGATGACAATAAGGAACATGAGGAAAGCATTCGTCCATCCGCACCTGTGCATAAGCAATGGGGCGAAATTCCGGATGACCATTTTGGTTATGAATCCGATGAAGATCGTCGTAACAAACGGGGGCTTGAGGACTGGGAACTGGTGGAGAAGATTCCGGAATCCCAGCGGCGAGTGCCAGCCTGGTTCTTTGCTATTATCGCAGTTGTCGTCGTCGTTGCCTTTGGTCTGACTCTGCCGTTTTGGGGTGACCGACCGGACCATCCCCGGGCATGGTTTACCTGGGGCCATGTGGCGGCAGCGGTTTATGCGCTGGTGGCTTCCGCCTTTATCTATTTCATGGTCACGATGTATGGCTCCAAACGTGCCGGACGCCTTGATCATGATCCTGCCAATGATGATGACGATATCGATATGCCGAAATAAAACGAAGTGATGTCTGTCATGAGTCGTTACGCGATCTTTTGTTTGTCCGCGATCATATTGCTGGCTTTGGCTGCCTGCGAGGCGGGCCAGTCCACATTGCAGGCGGATTATCCGGATCAGCAAAGCAGGGCATTTCAAATCTTTGCCCGGCAATGTTCACAGTGCCATGCACCGCCGATGCCAACGGCGCATACGGCTATGGAGTGGCCCTCGGTCATGGCACGCATGCAACAACATCGTATTCAGCGCAGCCTGGCACCTATCATGGCACAGGACATGGTCGTGATTCGCGACTATCTGATTCGGCACGCCAAAAAGGATGAAACGTCATGAAATGGATGTTTATTGCGATGGTTATCACCGCGTCATTGCTGAGCGGATGTTCGACAGATGAAGAGGGCTGGCTGCCGCCACCGCAGCAATGGCATGATATCAGTATTCGTATTGAAACCCGACCGACGATGTTGCGGCCGGGCATGAATGAGTTTCTGGTGATCGCCAATCGACAGCAACGTGGTTTCAGTTCCGATTTGATCGTCGATGTGCGTACGGAACATTCGAACTGGAGACAGGCCATGCCGGACGGGGCTCTGGGTGTCTATCGCCGTGCCTTGCCGGTTAAGGATGTCAGCCACGATCATTTGTATGTGCGAATCACACGAAGCAACGGTGACAAGGGTGAACTGGTATTTCCGCTGGCACCATCGGCACAGACAAACGGGAGTGCGATTCCACATTGAAAATATTTATGATGGCATTAGGTGCGGGATGTTGCTGGTTGTCGACAGCATGGGCGGCAGATGCACAGCGCGGAGAGGTTGTGGCGAATGTGCGCTGTACACCCTGTCATCATCTGCGGGATGCTTCGACACATATTGGTCCCAGCCTGCAGGGTATTTATGGACGGGCGCCGAGTATTACTGGCGTGCCGTTTGCGCGCTGGGATGATGCGGCGCTGGAACGCTGGCTGAGTAATCCCAGGGCGGTCAAGCTGAATACAAAGATGTCGATTCCACCCATTTCCGCCAGGGATCGTGCGGACATTATTGCCTATTTCAGGTCAGTTGCCGGAGGTGAATAAGATTCACTGCTGGCGTTGTTTTTTCAGCCGTTGTTCCAGTTTCGGGCTTTTGATCCAGTGACGGATGATCATGATTTGTGTGCCGCCGCGTTCCTCACGGCAACGCGGGCAGGTTAAATAACTTAAATACAATTCGGTTGGCCGTTTGCCTTCGTCGAACAGGGTGGATTGTTGTTGTTGAATGGCCTGCTTGATTTGGTGCATTTCCCCTTTGAATAACCGGGCCCGGATCATGAATGGATTTTTCAGCCGCTTGACTTTGCGGGCCGGTGAATGCTCATTGTTCAGCAGCGCATAGATACGGCCCCGGAACATGCCTGTTTGCGCCAGCACGAAGCCAGGCCATTCTTCTTCCAGGTCGAGCTGTTTGATATCCTCATGCTGGCGGTCCAGACATGCCTCGAAGCCGATGGGCATATGGATGAACATGGGTACGGATTGCTCATGCACAAGCCAAGCACCGAGATCGACATCCCTGCCATCCCAGTCAGGCCATTCCGAAGGGCATCCGCATTCCAGTCGCATGGTGCTTAATCTGCCGAACGATAAATATCTTTCAAGGTCAGCAATACATTGGCCAGATAAATCCAGAAACCGACGGCCAGAATGCTGGCGGCAACGGAGATGACGGGGCCGTAGAAACGATGTACTGCGGGAACAGCAGCCGGATCGGTCAGCCACAGGTTGCCTTCAATAAAACCGAAGATCAGCAATGATATATAGAAAGCGCTGACGCCGATGGCTGTCCACCAGAAGGAATGTTCCGCCATGCGATGGGAATGAATATGTTTATTCGTAATCTTGGGCAGCATGTAATAGGTCACGGCCATGCCGAGGATGGTGACGCCGCCGACCAGGTTGATATGCGCATGCGCCAGGGGATCAATCATATGGCCGGGTCCGCCATAGGGACTGCCGATCGAATCCAGCCAGGCGCGTACGGATGGAATTACCTGTAAGAGGCCATGTACGGTGCCGATAAAAAAGGAAACGACCGACATGATCAGGAATTTGACCAGATAGCGATGTTCGTGATGAGAGCCGGTAGGTGTCGATGAATGTGTCATGCGCTGGCAGGATAACGGGCATGCATGGACACGCAAGCGGTGATTGCGGGTGAATGGATTTAAGCGTGGTAACCATGCGTTGTCCGGGTAAGATTTGGCCATGACATTATCAGTACTTATTGTGTTAATCAGTTTTGTATGGATGGCCATTGCATGGTATGTGCGCAAACAGCACGCCTGGCATATCGCCATGATGAGCGGATTGATGGTCTTTGATGTGCTGTTTCCGGTATGGTTGTATCTGACGCATGACTGGATTCACCGCCTGATTGATCAGGGCGAGCTGTTTTCCTTTCTCGTATGGACGCATCTGTTTCTGATTCTGACATTGTATTCGCTCTATGGTTTGCAGATACAGGCAGGCAAACAACTGCTTGCGAAACAAAAACATGCCCGACAGAATCACCGCGTTCAAAGTAGGGGCATCATTGTGGCAAGGGTGTTTGTATTTTTGACCGGAGCACTGCTAATTGCGCCGGACTAAAGTGTAAATTAAGGAAAATTAATTTCCGGCTTGCCTTTTTCTTCGATGTATGGAGGATGCCTGTTTTTAAGATTTGATCTCAGGGAGGTGTGGTAATGGTAGCTCACTTTTTGGAAGCTTCGACATTGTTTCAGACAGGGGACGTTCTGGCCGGATATGCTGTTATATTCGGTGCGTTGGCGCTTATTGCAGTAGTTAATTATATTTCTGCAATCAGACGGGACGAAGCCAGGAAAAAATAGGTTCAGTAAGTATATCTAGGAGGGAAATGCATGAAACGAGTGATTAGTACTATGGGGCTGCTGGCTATTGCATCCTGGTTTGCAATGCCGGTTGCCGCATCGGCGGCGGAAAAGGCCATCGGCGATATTGTAAACGGTCGTATTATTTACCAGAATGGTAAAGGCGACGATGTGCCTGCATGTCAGGGATGCCATCAGGCCGATGGTTTGGGTAACGATGAAGTCGGAACACCGCGTCTGGCGTATCAGATTGATAGTTATGTTCTGAAGCAGTTGAAAGATTTTTCGAATGACAAGCGCACGGATGATACGATGTATCAGATGAACGATATCGCCAAGGCATTGACCGAGAAGGAAATGCGTGATCTGGCTGCCTATGTGCACACGCTGAAGACGCCTTATATCGGTTCGAATCTGGATCAGCTGCGGCGTGATGGCGCGGATGTCGGTGATCCGCACAAGGGCAAGATGATTGCTGAATATGGTGCGCCTGATCATGGCGTTCCGGCCTGTCAGAGCTGCCATGGGTTCCATGGTCGCAGTGCCGGTCGTATGTATCCGGCCATTGGCGGTCAGAACTATGTGTATCTGAAGCATGAGCTGGAGTCCTTCCGTAATGGCGCGAATACGTCAGCCGAAGATATTGCCTCTGGCAATAAGGATGACAATGCGCGTACCAATGACTATATGGGTCAGATGCGTGCAGTGGCCAAGAACCTGACGGATGAGGATATTGCCAATGTAGCTGCGTTCCTGACACTGGCCAAACCGACGACACCGGGTAACCCGAGGTCGCCAAGCCGTCAGTAAGACGAAACGTTGGATGAGTCAAAGCGGGGGGCCTGTGCCTCCCGCTTTTTTTGTGCCAAAGATGCATGGGTGTAAGGGGTTTCCGCTTGAAGGTGCAGGATAAGCCGGGCACACTGCGCTTTGATCAGGTTTCAGCTTAAAGTACAGAGGGTATCGCATGACTGTTTGTTTATCGTGCCATAAAGAGTTTGCCAGTACGGGAGAGAAACCACAGAAGTTTTGCCTGCCATGTCGCAAGGACAAATTGGCCCGCACCTGGAGAAAACAGATGCGTATTTACAGTATGGCCATGGCTGTTGGGCTGGGCTTGCTGATTTATGCATATTTCCAGTTTAAGGGGCATCAGTTTCATGGACTGCAGGAGGTTCCCGCGACTGTTCTTGGTATGATGGTATTGGGAGGCCTGGGCGTTATGGGAGGGCTCTTCGGTCTGGCGCTGGCCGTGTTTTTTCATCTCTGGCACAGCAAAGGTTCCCGCTGAGTGCCTTGTCTGGTGTTGAACGCGAATTAACCACACAGGCCAGAGACAGATGGGTTATCATGCGACTCAATTTCACATTCAGGCAAAGACTTCCCCGGATTCTCCTTAGTCGTCCCTGAATAATTCATTTTCACACTGATCTTAGCAATCGGCAGGTGG
>CAZTGM010000037.1:0-6712 GCA_964613235.1 uncultured Zetaproteobacteria bacterium
TGCTGCTGCACCTCACACAGGAAGATGTGCGGTGAACACACCGCCACCTCGGCGACCTTCACCTCGCCCATGCCGGCCTTCACGCCGTCGAGCAGCTCGCGGATGCGCGCGCCCGCACCTCACACACACCAACCACCCCCAACGCAACACAACCGGTACCTAACCCCCCCGGCACCGCCGAGAATGTGCCCGTCGGTGCGCCGGCTGTCATTAAGCATATAACCAATCCCGCTGTAAACGGAGAGTCGACGACTGACATTCTGGATGGGGTCGCGGTAAAATTCCCCGGAAATCAGGCGATAGAACAGATGCCGGCTGGCGAAGAAATCTGCTTCTGCTGTAAAGCGCTGGTTGTGTTCGGTAACGACCGGATTCGTGCTGGCAGTATGGCTGCTGGAAAGGTTGCCGATGTAGTTGAGGGTATATCTCGAAACTGCCGAACGACGCTGGGTTTTGATCATGGCGGTAACATCAGACTGGTTGGTATTACCACGGCGGAAATCCATGCTTAGCCCGATCTTGATGCTCCATAAACGGAATTCACTGGTGCCGGCTGGTGTAAAGGAAATGATTGCCGAACGGTCAAAACGATCCTGTTTCCCATCATGATGAATGTAGACGTTCGCGCCGCGGATACTGATGATACCTGTGACAGTACCGACATGTTCGACATTGACGCTCATTGGCTGTTGTACATCCAGCAGTTCGATGTCTTCCATATCGACATCCAGAATCTCCAGATGTTCACTGTCAAATTCCACGACATCATGGTACATGAACTTGACGCGGCCTTTCAGCCATTCACCGGTCGTCAGCTGGAGCCAGTCAAAGGAGCTGTCATGGCGCGTCGTGGCCGGCACCTTCATTTCTTCAGCCATGACTGGTTGCGGCAGCAGGAAAAGCAGCATGACAAGGGTGGTGGAAATGATTCCCCGATAAAGCATCCTGATCATAGTATCAAAGCCTAGCGTGCCATTTTCCGGTTTGCATGGAATGATTTGTCATGATGGCTCCTGACTTGTTGATGGAGGTTGCCAGCGTTGCGGCAGAAATGCATCAAATACGGCGACGGCAGTAACGCCATACAGGGTAATACCGATAAACAACAGCACGCGTGAATAAAAGGCCTCGGTTGCGGCGGATCCGGCCTGGGTGTCCAGTACGGACGGGGCGAGAATTGAAAACATGGTAATCAGGGCATACATCCACATATCCGACTGCGGGCTCAGACCGGAGCCTTTAAAATTCCGGCTTCCGATGCATAGCATGACCAGTACAATAAACAGTCCGTACATGATTAGTGAAGGCCAGATAGCCAGCAGTTGCCATCCGAGTACGGCCAGTAATCCCCCCCAGAGCGTGGATATCATCAGTGAGCGTCCCATGGCGCGGCTTTGGTCAGTGCTGGCCTGTTGCCCCATGCTGGCGACTTTCATCATCACGGTTGCGTAGGAAGCACTGTTCGGACTGAACAGGCAGAAAATCGTTACCGGCAAAATTACGGCCAGCGCCCGCAGGGCAATGGCTGTTGCCTGAATTCTGGTAATCACGGTACTTTGCACGGGTTTGGCGCGTTGAGGCTGCGGCAGATCCGGCAGGCAGGCATGTGCCAGCCAGACAAACAGTATTGCACCGAAGGCACTGATTGTCAGGTCTTCGGCAGCGGCGATCATCAGTTCCGGACTGATCGAGCCCAGGGTAACGATCAGCGCCAGTGCCAGCGTGATGAACAGGGCCAGAATAGCCATCCCGCCCAGTGCGGCATAATAGAAACTGCCGAACAGGGCGAGGATCAGCAGCAGAATGCCACTCCAGCGGGCCATATCGAAAAGGGGTATCAGTAATATTGCGCCTGCATTGCAGGGCAGGGCTATCGCCAGTACAAATGCCAGCGCCTGTTTCAGTGATGGTGCCGGAATCGGGTAGAGAAGCAGCACCATGGTCAACAGTGCTATGAGATAGCTGATGGACGGTATATTCCAGAAATCGGGCAGTAGCTGTGAGGCGATCAGGGACAGGCCGGTGCCCAGAGCCAGCCGCAATGTGCGTCGTTGCGCGATGGCATCATCAGCTGGGCATATTGCATTCACGGCATGTTCCCGGTGATGGCGTCAGTACGCATAGCTGAGGATGCTGACCAGGTGGATATAAAAACGCGCCAGGCTGTTAAGAACAGGATGTTTTCCTGTCAGTATCATGACCGAGGCCTGCGAGCCGACACGCAGGGTCAGTTGTCCGTCACCCGGATAGGCAAAATCGATCAGTACCGGGAAACGCTGGGCACTGCGTAGCCAGTTACGATCATTACCAATGCTTGGCAATGCGCCAGGTTGTGTCGAATCAACGGCAACACCGAAGCCGAGTTCGCGTATCTTTCCGCTAAACACCTGTCCGGGCAGCATATCAAATGCAATCAGTGCAGTAGTGCCAGGACGCATATGGCCCAGGTTGTTTTCCGTAAAGTCCGCCCGCAGCCAGATATTTTTGACAGCAATAAATGTCATCAATGGCTTGCCTGCAGTCGCAAAATGTCCTGCATTGATATTCACGTCCGTGACGACACCATCTTCCGGCGCACGTACTGTGGTCCGCTCAAGGTTCAGACGTGCCGTGTCCGCGCTGGCAATGGCGGACTGCAGGCGGCCGCGGGCTGATTTAAGGGATGCTTCCGATGACTCCAGGCGTCGGTCGGAAATGGCTCCCGGATCCTGCTTTTTGATGCGGCGCATCCGTATGGCATCCTGTTCGGCCTTTTGCAGACTGGCGCGGGCGGACAGCAGGCCAGCCTCGGCCTTTTGCAGGGCCAGTTCATATTGTTCACTGTTGATGCGAAACAGAATCTGCCCCTGTTCAACATACTGGTTATTGCTGACCTGAACATCTGTGACAGTGCCTGATACCTCCGGCGCAATCGGTACGACCAGCGCATGCACGCGCGCCTGCGAGGTATACGGCGTCAGTCGGTCTGCTGCCAGATACCAGATCAGCAGAATGCCCGACAGGATCAGAATAATCAGTGTCCAGCGACGAACCGGATTGGCATCGGTATCTGCTTCTTTCGTTGTTGTCTGCTGTTCCGGTTTTGTTTCTTCGGACATTTCAGTGTTCCTCCGATGTTGTGCCATGTTCTCGCTGCTTCGATGTGTCTGGCAGTAAATCTCCCCAGTCGGTACGTTTGGCCATGGCATCACGACTTTCCTGACTGATCAGTGTCTTTGATGTCTGCTGCCATCCTCCGCCGAGTGCCTTGTACAGACTGACCAGACTGCGTGCGGCCACGCTGCGGCTGTTGACCAGATTCAGTTGCTGTGTGAACAGGGCCTTTTGTGAATCGAGGACGCGCTGATAGCCCGAGAATCCTTCCCGATAGCGAAAGGTGGACAGTTCATTGGATCGTTCAGCGGAAGCAATGGTCTTTTCGAGAATAGCACTCTGTTGTCGGGCGGCATGATAGGCGCTGATGGCATCTTCCACTTCCCGCGCAGCCTGAATGACGGTTTCCCTGTACTGGACCAGGGCCTGTTGCAGGCGAGCATCCTGTACGCGGATATTGTTGCGGATACGGCCATAATTGAAAAACGGCCAGACAAACGATGGGCCGGTAGACCAGGTGAACGAGTTACCGTTGAACAGACCGGAGAAGGCGGCATTTCCTGTTCCGGCTGCGGCCAGTCCGATACTGCCGGACAGGCTGAAGCTGGGATACAGGCCGGCTGTGGCGATGCCGACTCTGGCATTTTGTGCCAGGGCATTCATTTCCGCCTGGCGTATATCCGGTCGCCGACGCAGCAGTTCTGCAGGAATGGAGACATGCACCTGTTCGGGCAGGGCGGGAATGGTACGTGTATCATTCAGCAGCGGTTCCAGAGCGCCGGGAGGACTGCCGAGCAGCGTGCTCAGGGCATGTCGTGCCTGTCGAATGGCTTTTTCATAGGCCGGGATACTCGCCTTGGTGGCGAGCAGCAGTGTCAGCGCCTGTTGCACATCGAGCTCGGAATCCTGTCCATTACGAAACAGGGTTTTGGTCATGGCATAACTTCGCTGCTGGATAGCGACATTCTTCTGGGCAATGCGTAACAGTTCCTCATTGGTGCGCATCACTATATAGCTGTCTGCGACCTGCGCAGTCAGCAACACCAGTATCTGGTCACGGGCGGCCACGGATGCCATGAATGCGGCATCGGCAGCCTCGACGCCATGCCGGAATTTACCCCAGAAGTCAGCTTCCCATGCCACGCCCAGCCCCAGTGTTGTCGTCCACTGGTTGGGCAGATTACCTCCGGGACGGGCATAAATCGCGTTGCCGCTGGCCAGCTGACTTTGAGGAAACAGATTGCCCTGGGCGATGCCCAGCTGTGCCCGTGCCTCCAGCACGCGCAGGCCGGCAATCTCCAGATTATTGTTTTGTTTTCTGGCCTGTTCAACCAGGCGATTCAGTGTCGGATCCTGAAAGGCATGCCACCACTGATCCTGCATCATGCGATCACTCAGTATTCCCGGAGTCTCGTGTTCGGCCCATTGTTCCGGCATCGGTATTTCCGGTTTGACGAATTCCGGTCCGACTTTCGTGCAGGAGATCAGGGCAAGGCCGGCAAAAAGCATGGCGGTCAGGGACTGATAATGACGCAAACGCTTATTCTCCGGTCTTTTCTGCGGCAGATATATGACGACGAAACAGACGACTCATTGTCGAGAAAATCGCTGCTGCAGAGAGGCTGAACATTAATACGCCATTAGCCGTTTCCAGTGGTCCCAAAAGGCGCCATCGCTCGCTCATGACCAGGTCGCCATAACCCAGCGATGTGAAATTGACAGCAGAATGATACAGCGCGGTTTGCAGTACGGTGAATTCGTTCAGCTGGATGAATAACAGTGCCCAGATCGTGATCTGTATGAGGTGTCCGGCAAACAGTACCAGCAATACGGTAATGAGCACCAGCGTATCAAAGGTGAAGGAGGTGTTTTCTTTCCAGCGTGGTTGCGTTTGCAGTCCGCTCAGGTAACGCACCATCATCACCACGGCCATTACCTGGATGGCCATTGAAATCATGGTGGTGATGCCGCCCAGCAACAGTGCTGTCAGCATAGGCCTAACCTGCGTCCGGGATGTTTTCCTGCCCTGCGTACAGCCATGACTGGAATAGTCTGTAACCCAGAGCCAGCACAACAGCGCCGACGAACAAGCCGATGATGCCGGATACGATCATGCCTCCGATGGCGCCGAGCAGAATAACCAGCATCGGCGCATCCACGCCGCGTCCCAGCAACATCGGCTTGAGAAAGCTGTCGGAAATGCTGACAAGAACAGACCAGATACAAAAAATAACAGCCACCACCATTGTCTTGACGGAAAAGACATAAATGATGACCGGAATGAGCACCAGCAGGGGTGGTAACTGCATAATGGCCAGCAGGAGAACGATAAAGGCAAGAAAGCCGGCAGCCGGTACGCCGGCTAATACCATGCCGATACCACTCAGCACTGCCTGCAGCAGGGCAATACCCAGTAATCCGTTGGCAACGCTGCGGATGGTTTCTGTCGACAATGTCACCAGTTGTTCTCCGCGTTCATGGTTCAGCTTTCGGGCCAGTGTTTTTACCGTATGACTGGTCGCCTCTGCCCTGGCCAGGAAGGCGATGGCAATGATGATCGAGATGACAAACTGCAAGATGCCCAGACCGGCATTAGCCGCGATCGATGCTGTTTTTTTGCCGAAATCGATGAGCTGTTCCTGATAGTTTCCAAGTGTGGCGCTCAGATTGGCCGAGGCATGATGCCAGAAATCGTAAGCCTTTTCTCCGATCAGTGGCCAGTCGCGCACACTTTCAGCCGGTGCGGGGATGACAAGTGTTCCCTGTTTCAGCGATTCGCCAAGCGATGATGCACCATGCACGAGTGAGGAAAACATCGCATAGGAGGGCAGCAGGAGCACAGCCAGGGCAATAATGGCCATGAGTGTCAGGGCGATTTTTCGATTGCCTGTTTTTCTCAACAATGCCTGAAAGGCGGGATAAATGGCCACGGCGATAATGGCGCCCCAGGCAATCAGGCTGAGAAAGGGTGAAAGAATGTACATGCACCATATCAGCAGGAAGAAAACAATGCCGAGGCGGATGGAGTTTTCGATGATACCTCTAAAGGAAGATGTTTCTTCAGATGTGTCCATGCCTGTTCCCCTCTGTGCCTGAAACGATATGACGATATTCTTTCATGGGTATGGTGCCTTGTCTAATGGCGAGGTGTGCATGGGAGAGCGGCATCAACATTTACTGGGGTGCGATGTGCTTCAGGTCGCACCTGCAATATTTCCGGAACGTGAACCCGGAGTCATAAAATTCTCCGGCGATGCCTGCTATGCTGCAAGCGGATGCACTTCATGTTCCAGGCGGTCCTTCAGCACGATACGGGCAGCCTCGATTTCGTAGTCATCCTGCAAGCCCATCCAGAATTTGACAGATGTGCCGAAATAACGGGCCAGCCGCAAAGCAGTATCAGCACTGATGCCACGTTTTTTACGCACGATTTCGCTTACCCTCATCTGACTGATACCAGTATCACGCGCCAGACGGTATTGTGAGATGCCCATTGGCTTTAGAAATTCTTCCAGCAGAACTTCTCCGGGATGGACGTTCGCCAAATGTTTACCCATGTTTGTCTCCTTTAATGATAATCAACGATTGCCACATCCATGGCATCTCCGCGTTGCCAGAT
>CAZTGM010000037.1:6812-18472 GCA_964613235.1 uncultured Zetaproteobacteria bacterium
TCCTTTAATGATAATCAACGATTGCCACATCCATGGCATCTCCGCGTTGCCAGATAAAACAAATTCGCCACTGATTATTGATGCGAATGCTGTGCTGGCCCGCTCGGTCTCCTTTCAGGAGTTCCAGACGGTTGGCTGGCGGGATGCGCAGATCTTCCAGCACAACAGCATTGTTCAACATGCGAAGTTTGCGCCGGGCCACCTGCTGAATATCCTGCGGTAGCTTGCGAGATATTTTACCCAACCACACCTTTTCAGTTTCTTTATTCGCAAAGCTTTTAATCACACAGATAATACTAATTATAACCGATGCTATCGTCAACAGATAGCTCATGGTGCGGTGTCTGCAATTGCCACTGCAATAGTCCCGTTATGGGGTTGTCATTGGCATATGAGGATAATCGCCGGGCCAGTAATATGAGATGTTTTCCGGACAGCGATTCTTCTTATGTTGACACAAAAGAAACCCTCTATACATGGAACCAGCATACGGCGCATGCGGATCGGGCAACCCATCATGAATGTGAAGGCACAGTTCAGGAGCCCAGTACCCATCAGGGATGGCAGGGCGTGTTCAATATCGCGGGAAACAAATACCGCGTTGCGGTATGGATCAATGCCCGGACTGTCTGACAGGAGAGATCGTATATGATATCAAATCCATCAAAACGGAAACAGGCTACTGCTAGCTATGAAAGTGATTGAGTTATTATAGTTCGAGATGCAGTAAGGGACTGACGCCAAGGGGGCTTGTTTCGATGGCTGGCAAGAACCGGATATATGGTGGATGTCACAGGCTTTCATGCCTGTACAGACTGATCAGCTGATGGCGACTGCTGATGCCCAGTTGCTGGTAGATCTTGTGCAGGTGATTGCCAACGGTTTTGGGCGAAAGGCCGAGTTGTGTGGCGATGCCCTTGTTGCTCAGGCCCTGTGCGACCAGTTCGACAATGGCATATTGGCCCGGGGTCAGCCGATCGATCCGGTTTATCGGTCGCACATGAACCTCCAGTAACCCATGACAGGATTCTGTCCATAAGACAATGGCGCCGAAATGTTGCGGTTGTTGCAGCAGCGTGGCATCGAAAGGCAGCAGCGGGCCCTGCCAGTCGGGCCACTGGCTGCGAATCAGAGAGGCGAAGGCAGGTTCGGCTTCCATGATCAGACTTTGCGGATCACAGATGGCGATGGCGTGATGCATCGGTGTGTTGTCGCGTTTCAGGTCGATGAACAGGTTCAGGTTGCGGGTTTCGACGAGTAACGGCATCAGTTTGTTTTTTAATGTTTTTTGCGCCTGACTGAACGGTTGTTGCGGGTCGGAGCGATACAGGGAAATGATCGAGTACAGCGATGTGGTGTCATCATAGTGCGAGGTGGAGAGCAGATGCTCCAGACCATAAGGCTTGCAATAGCTGGTATAGAACGGTGTTTGCACAAAAGTGTCGCGTTCGATGATGTCAATGATGTCCCAGGTTTGATTGTGCATGCGTGTTTCGATGAGTTTATCCAGCAGAATGTCCTGCGACTGGATCAGGACATAATCCTGCATGATCTGCTGCGGCAGGCGATAAAGGTGGACAGAGTGGGCTCTTGCTTCCTGGTTGCGCATGGTACCGGTAGCCCATAGCGCGCTGTCAAACGGAATCGCGGCACACACGCGCTCCAGTGCCCGATCCTGGAAGTGTTCAGGCGGAGTATTGCGCGCCAGGTGAATCAGATCGCAGGCGATATGTCCGGGTTCCTGATGTGTCATATGAATAATTCAATTATAATGGGTACAATTACCTATATCAACCTGAGACATTATGGTTATGTTTCGCCGGCAGTTGCATGCTGTTCCGGCAGCAACAGCTATGGCAGTATCACTGCTTCAGCAGGCGGGGAGGGGCCTCGTCAACAGGATCAAATATGCACCGGTTCGGGGGATTGTAAGGATCACCTGAATGGCGGTAGCGTGGGCGGCGGTGAGTTCAGTTCGTTATTGATGATCCGGGGCAGGTGGAACAGGTTGCAATGGCTCGCAAGCTGGCTGCCAGGCAATCAGGTGTTGGTGTCGCAAATTGTACAGGTTGAACCTGTCCACAGCACTGGAGAGACGGCATTCGAGCCATGCATAAAGCATATAGCTCGCGATAAGTGCAAAATTTCACCAATATCGGGAAGTGTGAATTACACCCGTGAGTGCAAAAACATCCCTAAAAATATAACGATGTTCTAATGTTTAGGGTGGTATCATGAAAACACGCTGTAAAGTGTGTATGCGGGGAGTGATATCTTGCAAGTAGTACGGTATTTCCGTACTATTTCGGAGGGCAAATGGAGGTTATCATGCGAGAAACCACAGCAAATGAATTCAGGCAAACGCTTAAGGCCAAAGTGGATGAGTGCATCAGTAATCACGAGGTTCTGCGTGTCAGGCGTCGCAAGGGAGGCGACTTCGTTGTGCTTGGCGAGGAGGACTGGCGGGCTGTGGAAGAGACACTGTATCTGAATCAGTTTCCGGGGCTTGTGCATTCGGTTCATCAGGCAGCATCTGAACCCTTGTCAGAAGGAGTCGAACTGAAGGATTTGCAGCTTTGACATGGCGAGTCGTGTTTTCCGGGCAGGCCGCAAAGGACATGAAACGATTGCAGCGAGCTGGTCTTGCTGACAAGGTGATCGCATTGTTGCACCAGATGCAATCAGATCCTTTTGTGACGCCGCCGCGTTACGAAAAACTTGTTGGAAACCTGAAAGGGTTTTGTTCCCGGCGCATCAACATTCAGCATCGGCTGGTGTATGCGGTTGATACGAAATCGAAGGTTATTCATGTGTTGCGTTGCTGGACGCATTATGAGTAATGTGGCTGGTGAGGGAGGAGAGGTTCAAGTTGGGTGAAATCAGTCACAACGAGTGTCAAGGGTGTTTGCTCATTAGCACGAACCAATTGTATTGATGGAGATGCATCACATGAAAGCAGTTGTTCTGGCCGGAGGTTCCGGCAGCAGGCTTTGGCCGATGTCCCGACAGCAGTTGCCCAAACAGTTTCTCAGGCTGGACGGTGACTCTTCGTTGCTGGCGGCAACGATTGCGCGTCTGGCGCCGGTGATTGCGGCGGATGATGTATGGGTGGTGACCAATGAGGCGCTTGCTGCCGGTGCCGCGTTTACCGAATTAAGCGAATTGCAGACGATTCTGGAACCCTGTGGTCGTAATACCGCGCCGGCCATTGCGCTGGCTGCGGCCTTGCTACGGCGTGCGGGCGAGGATCCGCTGATGCTGGTATTGCCAGCCGATCATATGATTCAGGACATCGCGGCATTTCATGAAGCCTTGCAGTGCGCATGTACGGCGGCAGAAGCAGGCCGACTGGTCACCTTCGGCATTGTGCCGGAGCATCCGGATACCGGTTTCGGCTATATTCAGGCGGCTGCATCGCAGGGCGAGGTGCGACCGGTGCAACGCTTTACCGAGAAACCGGATCTGGCCACGGCACGCGCCTTTGTAGAGGAGGGTAGTTATTTCTGGAATTCGGGCATGTTCGTGTGGAAAGCCTCTGTCATTCTGGCGGAGATTGAACGTTTCTGTCCCGAGATTCATGCGCAGCTTCTGCAGATGCAGCAGGCCTGGAATGCAGATGAGAACTGGCAGGAGGTCGTGCGCCACCAGTTCCATGCCATGCCATCGATTTCCATCGATTATGCCGTACTGGAACATTCCGATCGCGTATCGGTCGTGCCGGTATCCATGGGCTGGTCGGATGTGGGCAGCTGGGATGCTGTATTCGATATGGCGGACAAGGACCAGGGGCAGAATGCGATCTATGGCGATGTGCTGGCCATTGATTGCAGGAATAATCTCATGCGCAGTGAATCGCGGCTGATTGCTGCTGTCGGTGTTGAGGACATGATCGTTGTGGAGACCGCCGATGCAATTTTGCTCTGTCCGCGCGAGCAGAGTCAGCGTGTGCGCGAGATTGTCGATGCGCTGAATGCACGTGACGGTAACAAATATCATGAACATGTCACCGTGCTGCGCCCCTGGGGCAGCTATACGGTGCTGGAAGACCGGTCCAGCGGCTACAAGCTGAAACGCATTGAAGTGAAACCGGGCGCCAGCCTGAGTCTGCAGGCACATCAGCATCGTTCCGAACACTGGGTTGTGGTTTCCGGCACGGCCACGGTAACCTGCGGTGATGAAACGTTTACGGTTGCCAAAAACGAAAGTACCTATATCCCGATCAATGCGCGTCATCGTCTGGCCAATCGCGGCAGGATTCCGTTGCAGATGATCGAGGTGCAGGTCGGCGATTATCTGGGCGAGGACGATATCGAACGATTTGATGATAACTACGGGAGAGTCAAGTGAGTAAAGTGGCATTGATTACCGGCATTACGGGCCAGGATGGTTCCTATCTGGCCGAGTTCCTGCTGGAGAAGGGCTATGAGGTGCACGGCATCAAGCGGCGCACATCTTTGTTCAATACCGATCGCATCGATCATCTGTATCAGGATCCGCATGAGAAGGATCCGCGTTTTATCCTGCATCACGGCGATATGACTGATTCCTCCAGTCTGATCCGTATCATTCAGCAGGTGCAGCCGGACGAGATTTACAATCTGGCTGCACAATCGCATGTGGCCGTGTCGTTCGAGGAGCCGGAATACACGGCCGATTCCGATGGTATTGGCACGTTGCGCATCCTGGAAGCGATCCGCATTCTCGGCCTGGAGCAGAAAACGCGCTTTTATCAGGCCTCGACCTCGGAATTGTACGGTAAGGTACAGGAGGTTCCGCAGAGTGAGACGACGCCGTTTTATCCGCGTTCGCCCTATGCTGCGGCCAAGATTTATGCCTACTGGATCACGGTCAACTATCGCGAGTCCTACGGCATGTATGCCTGCAACGGCATCCTGTTCAACCACGAATCGCCACGCCGCGGTGAAACGTTCGTCACGCGCAAAATCACGCGTGCCATTGCTCGCATCAGGCTGGGTCTGCAGGACTGCCTGTATCTGGGTAATCTCAATGCTCTGCGCGACTGGGGGCATGCGAAGGATTATGTGCGCATGCAGTGGATGATGCTGCAGCAGGATGAGCCGGAAGATTATGTGATTGCCACGGGTGTGCAGTATTCGGTACGCGATTTCGTCAATGCGGCGGCGGCCGAGGTGGGTATCACGATCGACTGGCGTGGAGAGGGCGTGGACGAGAAGGGCTATGATCAGCATGGAAAGTGCATCGTGGCCGTCGATCCGCGCTATTTCCGGCCGGCCGAAGTGGAGACTTTGCTGGGAGATCCAACGAAGGCGAAAGAGAAGCTGGGCTGGCAGCCGGAGATCACGTTCGGGGAACTGGTGGCCGAAATGGTGCGCGAGGACCTGAAAGACGCCGAGAAGAATGCATTGATCAAGCAGCATGGCTATCAGGCGATGGATCATCATGAGTGAAGGGACAGGGCTGAGTCGCGAGTCATGAGAAAGTCGCCCGGGTGACACGGGTTGTCATGCGGGAGCAAAATACTACAATTCACTACAAATGTAGCAAAGGAGTTTAGTCATGAGCATGCCTGTCCGTATTGATGATCAGTTGTATGAGGAAGCGAAAAGTGCTTCCAAAGGTGAGCACCGAACCATTTCAGGTCAGCTTGAGTTTTGGGCGAAAGTGGGCAAGGCAGCGCTCGACAATCCGGATTTGCCTGTCGAGTTTGTTCGGGATCTGATCGTTGCCAGGGCCGAAGACCGCAAGCATCTGCCGACATTTGAGCCGGGCCGGTTTCGTGGCTGATATAGAAGTTCTGCAAACCCGTGTATTCATGCGAGCCTATAAAAAACTTCATGACAATCAGCAAGATGCTGTTGATCGGGCTGTTGAGGAAATTGTGAGGGACCCTGGCCTTGGCATGGCGAAGAAAGGTGATCTGCAGGGTGTGTACGTTTACAAGTTTGATTGTGTTAACCAACGCTTTTTGCTGGCGTATGAATACGATCCGGCCACAAGAGTTCTGTTGCTGGTCGGAACACATGAAAACTTCTATCGAAACATGAAGAAATACCGGTGAAGGGGATCAGGACTGAGCTGCGAGGACTGAGTGGCAAGTAACAAGTCACAATTCCTTGAAACAGAAATCTTTGTGGTTAAATCTGCCTTTTGAATGAGTGAAGAGTGATGGGTGAAGGGAAGGGTATGCTGACAGGGAAAATCTATGTAGCCGGGCATCGCGGGCTGGTGGGTTCAGCCATCGTGCGCAAGCTGCTGGCTGCAGGCGTAAAGCCGGATGCTTTGATTGTGCGCACTTCCGCTGAACTGGACCTGCGCAATCAGGCGGCCGTGGAGACATTTTTTGGTGCCGAGCGGCCGGATTGTGTGTTTCTTGCTGCGGCAAAGGTGGGCGGTATTTATGCCAATGACACGTACCCCGGCGATTTCATTCGCGACAATCTGCAGATTCAGACCAATGTCATCGATGCGGCGTATCGTCATGGCGTCAAGCGCCTGTTGTTTCTTGGCTCATCCTGTATTTATCCGAAACTGGCGCCGCAGCCATTGAAAGAGGAGTGCCTGTTAACCGGGGCGCTGGAGCCGACGAACGAATGGTATGCCATTGCCAAGATTGCCGGCATCAAGATGTGCGAGGCCTATCGCAGACAATATGACTTTGATGCCATCGCGGCCATGCCGACGAATCTGTACGGCCCGAACGATAATTTTGATCTGGAGAAATCCCATGTGCTGCCGGCGCTGATACGCAAATTTCATCTGGCGAAACTGGCGCAGGCAGGCGATATCGCCGCTATCGAGCAGGACGAGCGCCGCTATGGACGTATTCCGGATGATATTCTCGCCGCCCTCGGCATGCAGCGTCCCACTCACTCGTCACCATTCACCCTTCACGCCTCCCCCGTGACTGTTCGCCTCTGGGGCTCCGGCGCGCCGCGTCGTGAATTTCTGCATGTGGACGATATGGCCGAGGCCTGTCTGTTTCTGATGCAATATGACTTTAGTCCTCAGTCCTCGGCACTTAGTCCATATGCTTCCCGGTTGTTCAATGTCGGTGTGGGTTCGGATGTCACGATTCGCGAACTGGCTGAAATCGTGCAGCGCATTGTTGGCTTTGATGGTGCGGTGATCTGGGATGATACGAAGCCGGACGGCACACCGCGTAAGCTCATGGATGTCAGCCGCCTCAAATCGCTTGGCTGGCAGGCCGTGATCGACCTGGAAGACGGTATCCGGGCGGTGTATGAGAAGTATGTGAGATGTGAGACGGGTGACTTGTGACTTTTTTTCCTTTCCATTGACATGTTACAAGAGTCATAAGCCACTAAGATGGTTCGTATGTTCATGAATATGAAAAGACTTCGTCTGTTTGTATGGGCATGGATCATTGTGCTTGCTGCCGGAAGCAGCCATGGCGTTGCTGCGGAGACGGAGTATTTCCCGACTACCCAGGCACGGTTTTCCATGACCTATGAGTCGGTGAATCTTCCTGCTAATGAAAAAATGGGTCTGCTCGGCGGCTCCCTGCTCTATGATGTCAATGACTGGCTGGCGCTGGGTGGTTCGGCCTATGGCGCCATGGCCGGCCAGCGTGGCGGCTTTATCACGTTGGGGGCTGCTGCGGAAATCCACAGGGATATTGGCGAATATCTGGAAATCAATGCCGGCGGTTTTGTCGGGGCCGGCGGTGGTAGGGGCGGCTTTGCCCTGCAGGGCGGAGGCCTGATGCTGCGTACCTATGCCGGGGCATTATTGAAATCGGATGCCTGGGGTGCGTTGGGTGGTGGTGTCAGCTGGGTGGATTTCCCCAACGGAGCCATTCATTCGGTGCAGCCCTATCTGAGCTATGCGTTTCCGTTTACCACGCTGCTACCCAAAGGGTGGGTCGAATTACCTGCAGATGATGCCGGTACCTGGCTGAATATCGGCACGGCCGAGCAGGAGTTTATCGTGCTCTACCGGCGCTATCGCATTCCGTCGGGCGTGGTCACGGATCGCGGAACCCCGCAGCATCGTAGTATGGGTCTGATGGGCGTGGAGTGGGATCGCTATCTGGATGATCACTGGTTTATCAAGCTGGAATCCGAAGGGGCGATGCAGGGGCAGAGTCACGGATATATGCAGATTCTGGCCGGTGCCGGTTATCGTCAGGCGCTTAACCGGGAGTCATGGATCAAGCTTTCGCTGGCGGTCGGTCCGGCAGGCGGGGGAAGTGTTGCTACCGGTGGCGGTGTGTTGCTGGATGCGCAATTGGCCTTTCAGCGTAAACTGACGGATCACCTGTTCGTCCAGAGTTCCCTGGGCTATGTCAATGCGCCGGGCGCAAGTTTTCATGCCACAAGTTTTTCGCTGGGCGGCGGCTACCATTTTGAAACGCCGGATACGCATGCGGCACAGGTCAGCCTGCCGGACCTGGCCGGATTTGATGCCCGGCATTTACGTATTCGTCTGGTCGATCAGCGCTATGTGCAGGATGCACCGAACTGGCGCAATCACCATGCCAAGCTTGATGTGGATCTGCTGGGCTTTCAGCTGGATTATTTTGTGAACGACTGGTTTTATCTCACGGGGCAGGGCATTGCCGCTTATAAGGGACAAGCCGGAGGCTATATGACCGGGCTGGTTGGCGCCGGTGTGCACATTCCACTGGCGCAGACATCATGGTTTGCCGAGGCTGACCTGCTAGGCGGTGCGGCCGGCGGTGGTGGTCTGGATGTGGCCGGCGGGCTGGTCTGGCAGGCGGATGCGAGTCTGGGATGGCGGTTTTCCGATGCCTACAGTCTGCAGGCATCGTATGGTATGATGCGTGCGCCCAAAGGCAATTTTAAAGCCCGGGTGCTGTCATTGTCGCTGGGTTATTATTTTACAATTCCTGTGCAATAAATATGCCGTGTTTGCCGGGAAAGAAGGATGCATTGTGAAAGGTAAAGAGGAACCAGTGATAGCTTTCGCGTTACTGCTTGCGCTTCACCCTTCACGGACTGCTTATGTTTAATTCCATTCTGATTGTCTGTGTCGGTAATATCTGCCGTAGTCCGATGGCCGAGGCGCTGTTCAAGGCACATGCGCCGGCGGACGTGCATATTGCCTCGGCTGGCATCGGGGCACTGGTTGGCCATGCGGCCGATGATACGGCACAACAGCTGATGCAACAGCGTGGCATCGATATCTCGGCGCATACCACTCGCCAGCTGAGCAGGGCGATGGTGAATGAAGCGGATCTGATTCTGGTCATGGAAACGCGACATCAGCAGCATATTCATCGTGTGCATCCGACTACGTGCGGCAAGGTACATCTGCTGGGTAAATGGCATAAGCTTGAAGTGCCCGATCCGTATCAGCGGTCGCGCGAGCATTTTACCCATGCGCTGGCCCTGATCGAACAGGGTGTGGACGCCTGGGCGGAGCGGTTATGGAAGGGGTGAGTAGCGAGGACTGAGGGGCTGGGACTGAGGGTTGAGGACTGAGTAGCGAGGGCTGAGGACTGAGGGTTGAGTGAAGAGTAAAGGGTGATGGGTGATGAGGAAAA
Source organism: uncultured Zetaproteobacteria bacterium (assembly GCA_964613235.1). GTDB lineage: Bacteria > Pseudomonadota > Zetaproteobacteria > Mariprofundales > Mariprofundaceae > J005. The sequence goes on from CAZTGM010000037.1 coordinate 16,321, forward strand.
CCCTGAGCTTTTGTGGAAAGGCTTCATGCCATGCCTGTTCGTTTTCTTTGTGATTTAAAACGGGTAATGAGTGATGAGTGAATGGGATGATGCTCCGTGCCTCTGAGGAGAGAGGGCTTTTACGGAGCTTGACGCTGGTGTTATTGTGGACTACGCTGTAGGTACCACATAAGGAGGTGTCATGTTTGCAACCAATGTTCGCAATCTGAAAAAGAATCCCTCACGTGCCCTGCGGGAGGCGGAGCGTGCGCCGGTACTCGTGTTAAAGGGTGATCAGCCCAATGCGTTGATTATTCATCTGGATAAGTCCCTGATGGAAAGCGAGCGCGGCCTGCGTCCGGCTATGGCGGCATCCTTGTATAAGGATAAAACCCTGTCTCTGGGTGCGGCAGCACGGTTGAGTGGTTTGTCCCTGGGGCAGTTTATCGATCATCTGGCGGATCTTGGCATTGATATTGTGCGGGAAGATGAAACGGTGGCACAGGAGGCGCAGGATATTGGGGTATGGCGCGCGTCATTGTAGATGCCGGGCCACTGATTGCTTTTGCCAGGGTAGGGTTCCTGGATCTGTTTCGGCAGATGTTTGGCGAGGTGTGCGTTGTCGAAGCGGTGAGGAAGGAATGCCTTGCCGGGCCGGGCGGTGGCGATGGTCGTCTGCTGGAGGAAATGATGCGCGCGCAGTGGGTGCGCATTTGTCATCCGGCGGTGGCTGATGCGCCATTATCTCTGAGTTTGGGTGACGGTGAACGGGACTCCATTCATCTGGCCATGCAGGAGCCCTCGACAAGTCTGCTGGTGATGGATGACTACCTTGCACGCAAGCAGGCCATTCGCCATGGATGTTCGGTGATTGGCACTGTGCGCTTGCTGGATGAGGCGGAACGAGATCATCTGATTGACAGTGCGGAATTGCTTATCGCTGACATGCAACGCCATGGTTACCGGATTTCCAGGACCATTCTGGAAAGGCTTCGTCAAGGCGGGTGATGAGTGATGGGCAGGGTTGAGGGCTGAGGGGCTGGGACTGAGTTGCGAGGTGGTCAGTAAATGATGTTTTCCACTTGCTACTTGCTACTTGCTACTTATCTTTCAGCAAATGCCGATGAAGGAAGGGTGATGCACTCAGTCCTCAGTCCTCGTCGCTGGCAACTGACGATTAGGAGTTTAACTTGAATCTGCATTTAAATCTCTGCTGGCTGTCGTTGCTCGCCATACTGGCCGGTTGCACCGGCATGCATCTGGACATGGAAAATATGCATGAGGAAGAGGTGCATAACGGCGCTATTGAGGCGGAGTATCAGAGCCGTATCCGGCTTGTGCCGATCAATGCCAGCATCATTGTTGAGCAGGCCAGGGCAGGGCAAAAGCAGCATGCCGGCAATCTGTCGCCGCTGCCTGCAATGCAGCAGGACTATGTGTATCGCGTCGGGCCGCAGGATGTGTTGCAGGTAACAGTGTGGGATCATCCCGAACTGACGATTCCGGCTGTGCGGTGCCGCTATCCGCGGATGCTGTGGCGCAAGGGAAGCGCTTGCTCGCCGTCCGATGCAATGGCGAACGCTACGCACGAGGATCTCGGCCGCTTGGCGTAACATGCAGGTTTGCGGTTTCCCGATTTTCTGCTACCAATTGGGGGAGTCATGCGGCAGGGGCGTTTCAATCGCCCTGCTGCTGCGCCCGGTCAAGGTCGCGGATGACACAGGGATGACATGATATGGATTTGCATGCCGCTCTCTTTACAAGGCGCCAGTGTGATCTAAAGTTGTGGTGCCTGCCGGCGGAGGGGATGTCCGTCAGGTTTAAATAGGTTTGTGCAAGCGGTTCGGGTGGCAGGAAGCCACCTGAATGGCGGTAGCGTGGGGCTTCCCAAACTCATTCATGATTTTGACTTATTGCAACGAAAAGTTTGGTGTACCTTTGTTCGGTAATGAAATGTGAAACGTATGACGGAGAATTTATTAACTCTGTCTCCCGTTGTCGCGTGTTGCCTATGGGTGTTGGCCGCATGTCTGGAATGTTTTCCTTCGCAGGTTTGTGCCACTGAGAATGAGGTCACGCCTGTGCATGCGCAGTATGCCTTAAGTTATGAAACACTAACGGGAACCTCGAAAAACCGGTTCATTTATGAGATCATGCACACAAAGCACGGAGG
>CAZTGM010000038.1:0-18279 GCA_964613235.1 uncultured Zetaproteobacteria bacterium
CTGCATGTGTTCGGTACGCTGGCCGGTGTGTTCGATGCGCCGGTGGCGGAATTGATCGCAATTGAAGGGCTTGGCGAGAAGGGGGCGGTGTTTCTTTCGCTGATTCGCCAGGTGGAGATGCGTTATCTGGCCAGTGATGTACAGGGGCGTTCGGTGTTTGATCGACCTGAGAAGGTCAGGGAGCACCTGCGCTTGCTGGTGCAGGGGCGGGGCATGGAGTGTTTCGGTGCCGTGTTTGCCGATCAGCAACATCGTCATATCGCTACGCAGATTCTGTTCGAAGGCACGGTGGACCGCACAGTAGTTTATCCGCGCAATGTTATCAAGCGCGCCCTGGAACTGGATGCCAAGGGCCTGATTTTATTCCACAATCACCCCGGTGGTACGGAACACGCCAGTGCTGAAGACAGGCAGTTGACGCAGCGTATGCAGGAGGCATGCGCGCCGCTGGATATTCGCTTGCTGGATCATTTCCTTATTGCAGGCAAATCAGTGTTGTCCTTTCGCGAGCGCGGCTGGTTCTAGTCTTGCATGCCGCGTGCTTTTCGCACGCCTGAATAATGTTCTATCATTTTCATTGGTCTTCTTTTGTGTTGTCAGACACGCTCTGAATTAATTATTCCCCACGAATCACCACGTTAGCGGATTGCGTTGAGGTTTTTCTTGTATTTTAAAGGAAAATGGCGCATGTCTCTGCTCTGTTTTTATCGTTTATATGGTTGACAAGGATTTATTTATGGACAATATTGGCGTTTAGTGGGGAAGTGTGGTAATCCACACCAATGCGTGGCAAGGGAGAAGGGTAAAGGCGTGTTCCAGGGCGAATATAGCAACAGCATGGACGATAAGGGTCGCGTCAGCATCCCTGCCGCTTTTCGTGATGTGCTCAGGGAGAGCTATGGTGACGAGCGCATCGTGATTGCCCGCACACCGCATAATCATTGTCTTCTTGCCTATCCCATGCGTGAATGGAAACGTTTGCAGAGTCGTATTGCTTCCATGCGGCCGAGCCCGGAGCTGCGGGCTTTCAAGCGCGTGATTTTCAGTTCTGCTCAGGAATATCTGCCCGACAGGCAGGGGCGCGTGCTGATTCCGCAAGGCCTGCGTGAATGGGCCTCGCTGAGTCGCAGCGTACAGTTTTCGGGTTTTGCCGACACATTCGAAATCTGGGACAAGGCCAGGTGGGAAGCGCAGCTGGAAGAAGATGTTCAGCTGGCCCGAAATTTCGAACTGGATTTGTGATGTGGCGGAATATGGTGCACATATCCCGGTGCTACTCAATGAATGGGTGGACGCCCTCGTGGTTGATCCGGATGGCAGCTATATCGATGCGACCTTCGGGCGTGGCGGCCACAGCCGGGCTATTCTGGCGCGATTGTCGGCCAATGGGCGCTTGCTGGCGCTGGATCGCGATCCGGAAGCCTGCCGTGTGGGTGAACAACTTGCGGAGCGGGATGCACGTTTTCGCATTGTCCATCGCCCTTTCGCCGAACTGGCCGAGGCGCTGGACCAGGCAGGGTGGCAGGACGTGAGTGGTGTCGGCTTTGACCTTGGTGTTTCTTCGCCGCAGGTTGATGATGCCGCACGGGGCTTTTCATTTCAAAAATCAGGTCCGCTGGATATGCGCATGAATCCGCAGGACGGGCAGCCTTTGTCCCGTTTGTTGCAAAAGGTGTCGGAAAAAGAACTGGCACAGCTTATTCGACAGTTTGGCGGTGAGCGTTTCGCCGGCCGTATTGCCAGGGCTATTTTGCAGGCTGTGCGTGAAAACCGGATGCAGACAACGGCTGATCTTGAAAATGCCTGTTTTCATGCGGTACCCAGATCAGCTCGGCATGGTTCGACTCATCCGGCTACGCGTACGTTTCAGGCCCTGCGCATGTGGGTGAATGATGAACTGCAGCAGATTCGGGGAGGACTGGAGGTGGCGATGGCCATGCTCAAACGTCCCGGTGGTCGCCTGGCCGTGATTTCCTTTCATTCGGGGGAGGACCGACTGGTGCGGGATGTAATTGAACAGGCGGTTTCGCCATGTACATGCCCGCCGCAGTTCCCAATGTGCGTGTGCGGTCACGTGCCGACCATGCGCTGGGTGCACAAGAAGCCTGTTCGTCCTTCCGAGGCAGAGGTTGAACGTAATCCGCGCAGCCGTTCGTCGCGTCTGCGTGTGGCCGAGGCGGTGGCATGACAATGGCATTTGTCATCCGTCAATGCTGGCTGCTGCCAGTGTTGTTGCTGGCATTGCTGGCCGTGGGGCAGGTGTGGTTGTCGCATCAGCGTTATGAGCTTGCCAAACAGCACCAGCAAGTGGTGAAGCAGCTTGCCGAGGACAAGGCGGAGATGAAACGCCTGCAGCTGGAAATGGCCAGTCTGACGCGTCCGGAGCGCTTGCGTGAGTTGGCGGCCGACAAGCTGGATATGCATCCGCCGGGGCCGATGCAGGTGGTACACCTGTGAGTGATAAACAGGCATTGTATATGAAGCGGCGTATTGAAGCCGTGGCCGGGCTGTTGGTGCTGGGGTTGCTGTTGCTGGCTGTGCGAGCCGTGGATCTGCAATGGCTGCAGAAAGATCAGCTGGTCAACCTGGCAGAAAAGCAGCGTTTCCGTCAGTACACGGTCATGGCGCCGCGAGGAGCTGTTTATGATCGTAATGGGCGCATTCTGGCGGAATCGATTGAGGTGCCTTCCATCGCGGCCATGGCTGATGAAGTGCCGGTGGAGGATTATCCCAGGCTGGCAAAGGCTTTGCATATATCTGCGTCAAAGCTGAGTCGGAAGTTGAAGCATCATAAGGGGTTTGTCTGGCTGGCACGCCGCATCACACCGCAACAGGCTGATGCAGTGCTGGCATTGAATGTACCGGGGGTGCGTAAGGAAAAAGAATGGCGCCGCTATCATCCACTGGGGCCGGAAACCGGACATTTGATCGGATTTGTCGGTCTTGACGGCCGTGGTCTTGAGGGTCTGGAGCATAGCTACAATGATGTATTGACCGGTGAGCCCGGCGTTCGTCTGGTCCAGCGCGATGCGCGCGGGCGTTCACTGCCGGGGGGGATATGGGTGCGTGAGCCCAGGCCGGGCAAGGATCTGCATCTGACACTGGATGCCTCGATTCAGAGTATTGCCTATGCGGCATTGGCCGAGGCGGTGAAGCGGCAGCGCGCCAAAAGCGGTTCGGTGGTGGTGATGGATCCGCGCAATGGTGATGTGCTGGCCATGGCGAACTGGCCCGGTTACAACCCCAATGACTTCGGGCGCTATCATCCAGGGCAATGGCGAAACCGTTCAATTACCGATGTGTTTGAGCCGGGTTCGACGCTGAAGCCGTTTACCATGGCTGCGGCATTGGCATCCGGGCGCTGGCATGCGGATTCGCGAGTGTTTTGTGAAAATGGCGCTATGAAGGTGGCCGATTACGTTATCCATGATGATCATAAGGAAGGCTGGCTGGATATGGCCGGCCTGATCGCCAAGTCGAGTAATATCGGGGCGGCCAAACTGGCGCTGGATATCGGTGCGGACCGTCTGCGGGGTGTGCTCAGTGATGTCGGTTTTGGCCGGCGCACGCAACTGGGCCTGAGTGGCGAGTCGCCGGGCATTATTCCGCCACCCGGTCGCTGGGGGCCGGTCGAAACGGCCAATATTGCGTTTGGCCAGGGGATTGCCGTCACGCCGTTGCAGCTTGCAACGGCCTTTTGCGTATTGGCTAACAAGGGGCAGACGGTAAGGCCTGGTATTTTGCTGGAGCGGGAGAGAGCGCAGCAGCGTCAGGTAATTCCGTCCAAGATAGCTGCCCAGGTGCTGAAAATGCTGGAGTATGCAACCAGTGAGGAAGGTACGGGTGGCAAGGCGGTGCCGGCTGGTTATACGGTGGCTGGAAAGACAGGGACAGCGCAAAAGCCCGATGCACGCGGGCGCTATGGCAAAAAGAAGTTCATGGCCGTGTTCGCCGGGATGGCACCGGCCAACGATCCGCAACTGGTGATTGCTGTGGTTGTCGATGAGCCCCAGAAAAGCATTTATGGTGGTCAGGTTGCTGCACCGGTGTTCAGGAAGATTGCCGAGAATGCCCTGCCATACCTTGGAGTGTTGCCTGATATACATCAGCAGGGCGAATGGCATATGCAGGAAGTGCAGGCCGGGCATGCACCGGTACAGGCAGCGGCTGGCAGTCTGCTCGGCATGACGTTGCGTGAAATCCGTAATGTGGCCAGTCAATACGGTTTGCAGGCGCGTATTCACGGTAGCGGCTGGGTGTACCGTCAGCAGCCGGTGTCCATCTCGCAGCTCAGGCCCGGCGATTCGTTCGAGGTATGGCTCAATGAGTAGGCAGGGTGTGCAGCGCGAACTGGCCGAGCTGGCACAGGGCTTGGGCTTTATGCATGGCCATGCGCAGGTGGCAGGCCTGGTGGATGACAGTCGTAAGGTGCAGCCGGGTGATGCGTATATTTGCATGCCGCGTTCGGGTGTGCGGGCCGGCGAATATGTACAGTTGGCTGTGCAGCAGGGTGCTGCAGCCATTATTTTTGTCGGCACCGCAGGCAAGACAGATTTGCCGTACCTGCATTTGCAGGATATCGGGCAACTGGGGCTGCTGTTGCGTCGCTGGCATGGCACGGAGCATGCCGCAACGCGCCTGATCGGCATTACCGGAACCGATGGTAAAACCAGTGTTTGCTGGATGTTGCGTGCTGCGCTGGCACGCCATCATGAGCGAGTCTGGGGTTGTGGCACGCTGGGGCTGATCCGGGAAGATGCACAGATCATTGATTTGGGCAATACGACACCGTCATTGCTGCGGTTGCATCAGTTGCTGGCCGATGCCGATGTGCAGGACGTTAGCCATCTGGTGATGGAAGTTTCATCGCATGGTATTGCGCAGCAGCGTATCGCTGGTCTGGATTTCGAGGCGGTGATCTGGACAACGATAGGTCACGATCATTTGCAGGATCATGGTGGCTATATGCCATATCTGGAGACCAAGGCAGGTTTCATTCATGGCTGTGAGAAGGCCGGGTCGGTCGCCATCGTCAATGCGGATCATGAAGATATCTGTCACCATGTGAGCGCGCAGGCGCTGCGTTATGGTCGGGGGTTATATCGTGGCGATGTGGCCATGGCCTGGGAACAGGAGCTTCCCGGCTTCGTCCGCTTGAATAATGGCACGCAGGAAGTGGTGATTGAAGATATTCCGGCCGGTGAGTTTCATGCCGAGAATCTGGCCTGTGTAGCAACGTTTTTGCATCATGTCGGTGGTGTTCCGATGGCAGGTCTGCCATCGTTGCTCAATGGCCTGAGTGCGCCGCCGGGCAGAATGGAGGCCATTGAAACAGCGGCTGACTGGAAGGTGTTTATTGATTATGCACATACACCGGAAGCACTGGCTCGCTGTCTGAAAACGGCGCGTATGCTGACCCGGCAGCGGTTGTTGCTGGTGTTTGGATGTGGTGGTGAGCGGGATCGTGAAAAACGGCCGCAAATGGGGCGGCTGGCAGCGGAACTGGCGGATGTGGTATGGATTTCTTCCGACAATCCGCGTGGTGAGGCGCCGGAAGTGATCGCATCGGAAATCGAGTTCGGCATGGTCCAGCCCTATCAGGCCGAGATGCATTTGCAGCTGGATCGCGAAATGGCCATTGCCGAGGCTATTGATGCCCTGCAGTCGGGCGATACGCTGGTGATTGCCGGCAAGGGACATGAAGATTACATGGAAATCGCAGGCCGGCGCATGCCGTGGAGTGATCGTGAGGTGGCTGGGCGTTATCTGGATATGAAGCGCGAGAGCGGAAGGTATGCACAATGCGCCTGACCGGTCATGAACTGAAACAGGCCACCGATGGCGTCTGGCGCAAAAGCGAGGCGGACGCGATCGAGGGAATCAGCACCGATACACGCCAGTTTCGTGCGGGTGATGCATTTCTTGCCCTGCGTGGGCCGCATTTTGATGGCCATCGCTATGCGGCGGATGTGGTGCATCAGGCCAATGCCCTGATTGGTGACCGCGAGGGTGTGCGCCTGTGGGACGATCTGGCACGGCCGCAGCTGGAAGTGGACGACACACTGGTGGCGCTGGGCGATATTGCTCATGCATGGCGACAGAAATTGCAGTATACCACCGTGGTTGCCATTACTGGATCCTATGGCAAGACCAGTGTGCGCTCGATGATGCATCATGCTTTTACAGTGCTGGGTGTGCGCTGCCACGCCACCAGGGCCAATCTGAATAATCTGGTTGGTGTACCGCTGACCTTGCTGGATGTTCCTCCCGAGGCGGAGGTGGCGCTGATTGAATGTGGTATCAGCGAAGCAGGTGAGATGGAGCGTCTGGCCTCCATTGTTGCGCCGGACGTGGCTGTGCTGACAGGGCTGGCAACGGCGCATGGCGAGGGGCTGGGCGGCCTGCATGGTGTTGTTGCCGAAAAAACGAAAATGCTAGACGGGCTGGCTGAGCAGGGTTGGGTATTGCTGGGTGAAGGCGTGACGGAACTGCTGGCTGCCTCGGGCAAACATGTCGGTATGCATCAGCTGCTCGATCCGCAGCAGGCGGATTATGTGCAATGGGAACTGCAGGGACGGATATTGACGTTGCGTTATGCAGATCAGCAGGCGCAGCTCGAGTTATTGCTGCCGGCACGGCACTGGGCGGCCAATATGGCACTGGTGGCAACGATGTTGCTACGCTGGTTTGCGGCACAGAACCGTGAGGTACCGCAGCTTGTCGATGTGGCGGCAGCCTTGCAGGGCTGGACGCCGCCCGGCGGCCGCATGCGTTTGTTACAGGGCACATCGCTGACCGTGATTGACGATTGTTACAATGCCAATCCGGTATCGATGCAGGCTGCGCTCGATACGCTGGCTACCTTGCAGGGTCATTGCGTGGCCATTATCGGTGATATGGCGGAACTGGGCGAGGGGGCTGAATGCATGCACCGTCAGTTGCGTCTGCATGGTGTGGATGAGGTAGTGCTGATTGGCTCACTGATGCGCCAGCTGGCAAGCACGCATCCGCATGCCCATTGCTTCGCTGATGTCGAAGCGGCGGCTATATGGCTGGAAGGTCATCGTTTCCCGGCAGGCAGTACGGTATTGCTGAAGGCTTCACGCAGCATGCAACTGGAACGGCTGTTGCCATTGCTGGGAGATGTGGAGGTGGCGCATGCTGTATAATCTCCTCTACCCGCTGTCTGATCAGTTCTCGTTTCTCAATCTGTTCCAGTACATCACTTTCCGTACCGTGTATGCGCTGGTTACGGCACTGGCGGTGTGCTGGTTGTCCGGGCCGCTGTTTATTCGCTGGCTGCGCAACAATCAGGGTAAGGGCCAGCCAATTCGCGATGATGGTCCGATCACGCATCTGGCCAAGCAAGGTACGCCGACCATGGGCGGGTTGCTGATTATTTTTGCGCTGGCGGTTTCCACGCTGTTGTGGGCGGATCTGCGCAATGGTTTTGTCTGGCTGGCACTGATGGTGACATTTGGTTTCGGTCTGACCGGCTGGCTGGACGACTATCTGAAGCTCAGGCGCAATAATCCGGAGGGATTGTCCGGTCGCCGCAAATTGGCATTGCAGTGTCTGTTTGGTGGCATTGCTGCTGTCGGCCTGAGCATGATGACGGATCCGGTGGTGGATATTCCCTTTTTCAACCAGCAGTGGCATATCGGCTGGTGGTATCCGCTGTTCGTGCTGTTTGTGCTTGTCGGCACCTCCAATGCTGTCAATCTCACCGATGGTCTGGACGGGCTGGCCGTGGCGCCGACCTGTATGGTGGCTGTGGCCCTGGCTGTGGTCGTGTATCTGGCCGGTCATATCAAGTTTGCGACCTATTTGATGATTCCTCACGTGCCCGGTGCCGGCGAACTGGCCGTATTCTGTGGTGCCATGATTGGTGCTTGCCTTGGTTTCCTGTGGTATAATACCTATCCGGCTCAGGTGTTTATGGGCGATGTCGGTGCGTTGTCGCTGGGCGGTGCCCTGGGCTTTGTGGCTTGCGCGGTGCATCAGCAGTTTTTGCTGGCCATTGCCGGCGGTCTGTTTGTGCTGGAAGCGGTGTCGGTGATGATTCAGGTGGCCAGTTTCAAGCTGACCGGCAAGCGGGTATTCCGCATGGCGCCGATTCATCATCATTATGAACTTAAAGGATGGCCGGAGCCGAAGGTCATCGTCCGTTTCTGGATTATTGCAATACTTCTGGCGCTGGTGGCGCTGTCCACCCTGAAGATACGGTGATGGCCATGCGTGAAACGAAACCCGTTGGCATTGTCGGCATGGGCATGACCGGTCAGTCGGTGGCACGGTTCCTGCAGCAACAGGGCATCGATTGTATCGGTTTTGACGAGTCACCGGTGGCCGTGGACGGACTGAAACTGATCATCGGTTCTTTTCACAAGGCTGATTTCGGGCGCTGTTCCCGACTGATTGTCAGCCCCGGCATTGACTGGCATCACCCGGCGCTGCAACACGTACGCCAGACCGGTATGCCGGTGCATGGTGATCTTGATCTGTTTTGCAGGCATTTTCAGGGCGATGTGATCGCTGTAACCGGCACCAACGGCAAGACAACAACGGTAACACTGATTCAGACGCTGCTGGACACCCTGCCTGGCGGTATTGAAGCAGGCGGCAATATCGGACGACCGATGCTGGATCTTCTCGATGAGACACATCCGGCCAGACGTGTGGTGCTGGAACTGTCCAGTTTCCAGCTGGAACGCTCTTCCCGACTGCGACCGGACTGGGCCGTATTGCTGAATTTGCAGTCGGATCATGCCGATATGCACGCTGACATGGCGACCTATGAAGCAGCCAAACGAAAACTGTTCGAGCATCAGCAGGCAGGTGATAGCGCCTTGTTGCCGCTAGAGAAGATATGGGATGAGCTGCAGCAGCAATTGCAGCAACGTGGTGTGAAAGTACGTCGTTTCGGTATTGTTCAGCATCTGGCGGAAGATGTTTGTGCCGGTGTTTGCCATGAAGAAGCAGGACAATGGCATGTATTCTGGCAGCAGGACGGACAGCATCAACAGGTAGCCAATGCGGAGATTCCGCTACGTGGCATGCATCAGCATATCAATCTTGCTGTGGCGGCGCAGGCGGCAGCTGATTATGGCGTGTCGGCAGCTGTGATTCGCGAAGCCTTGCAGACATTTCGTGGACTGGATCATCGCCTGCAGTGGATTGGCCATTATCGTGGTCGTGACTGGTATGATGATTCCAAGGCAACGAATCCGGATGCAGCTATGGCGGCGTTGAACAGCTTTGACAAGGTGTTGTGGATTTGCGGCGGATTGCACAAGGATGTTGATCTTGCGCCCATGGCGAAGGCGATTGCACGTCATGTGCGCCATGCCTATGTTATCGGTGAGGATCCCCGTCCTTATCTGGAACTGGTGAAATCTGTCGGTGTGCCGGTTATTCATGCAGGCACCATGGAGAAGGCTGTGCATCTGGCGGCAAGGTTTGCGCATCCGTTGCCGGTATTGCTTAGTCCGGCTGCGGCTAGCCAGGATCAGTTTCGGCACTATGCCGAACGCGGCCAGGTGTTTGCAGCTGCCGTTCGGGCGCTGGAGAAAGTAGCATGAAGCGGCTGGCACCTCCCGATCATATCCTGACCCTGACCGTGCTGGTGCTTATGGGGCTGGGTCTGCTAATGGTCTACAGCGCCAGTCTGAGCATTTCGGAAGTGCGCTACGGTGATCCGTTCCGCATCATTTTGCACTGGATGTTCTATATCCCGCTCGGCCTGCTGATTATGGGTCTGCTTTCACGGGTGGAAGTCAGCTGGTGGCGGGCCGTAGCTCTGCCGATGTTGCTGGCAGCCTTCGTCATGATGGTGGCTGTGCTAATTCCCGGTCTGGGCAAGGAAATCAACGGTGCGCAGCGCTGGTTTTCGATTTTCGGCCTGACTTTGCAGCCGGTGGAATTGCTCAAGCCGGTGATGTTTATCTATATGGCCTATTATATGTCGGCCTTTCCGGATCGTTTGCAGCGCTTTTCCACCGGTCTGGCGCCGATGCTGGTGATGCTGGGCGTATCGTTGCTTCTGTTGTTGTTGCAGCCGGATTTCGGCAGTTCGGCACTGCTGTTTGCCGTATGTCTGTGCATGTGGTTTGTCGGCGGCGTGCCGATGCGGCATCTGGCCGGATTGTTGCTGGCGTTCGTGCCGCTGGGAGCCGTGGCCATTATTGCAGAACCCTATCGCATGCAGCGCCTGGTCAGTTTTATGGATCCTTGGAGTGATCCGTTCGGCAGTGGCTATCAGCTGGTGCAGTCGCTGATCGGCTTTGGCAGTGGAGGAGTGTTTGGTGTCGGGCTGGGACAGGGTGTGCAGAAGCTGTTTTACCTGCCCGAAGTATTCACGGATTTCATCAGTGCTACCCTGGCCGAGGAACTGGGGTTGATGGGTATGCTGATGTTGATTTTCCTGTTTGCCGTGCTGCTTGGCCGCGGGGTGTATTTTGCCATTCGCGAAGAGCAGCCCTTTCAGCGGCTGCTGGTGCTGGGTTGCACACTGAGTATTGCGTTCACGTTTTTCATTAATCTGGGAGCAGCCATGGGGTTGCTGCCAACCAAAGGCATGCCCTTGCCATTTATTTCTTATGGTGGCAGTGCACTGATTGGTAACAGCATTCTCATCGGTTTGATACTGGCTGTGCAACGACATCGGCCTGAAAATGCGCGCAAGGGGGGGCGGCGATGAGTCGCATAGGCCATTTGTGTATTGCCGGCGGTGGTACTGGCGGACATGTGATGCCTGCACTGGCACTAGCCGATCAGGCACGCTTGCGCTGGCCGGATTTGCAGGTGCAGTTCATTGGTGCGGAACGCGGACTGGAAGCGACGCTGCTTCCTGCGCGGGGTGAGCGGCATATGTTGCTGCGTATGCACGGTATCAAGGGTGCGGGAATACAGCAGAAATTGCGCGTATTGCTGTGGGAATTACCCCGGTCGGTTTCCCGTATTTTGCAGGCATGGCGCAAGGATCGTCCGGATGTTGTGGTAGGGGTTGGCGGATATGCCAGTGCTTCCGGTGTTATTGCCGCATTGATTCGGCGCATTCCGGTTGTGCTGTACGAACAGAATGCAATGCCGGGGCTGGTGAATCGTCTGCTCGGCCGTCTGGCATCCGTGGTGATGTTGGGCCTGCCGGGCGGTGAACGTTATTTTGCAGCAGGCAAGACCACGGTGACCGGCAATGTTGTGCGCTCAGATCTGGCAGGTCTGGATTATATACCACATGAGCCACCCTGCCTGCTGGTCATGGGTGGTTCGCAGGGTGCCCGTTTCCTCAATGAAACGGTGCCGGCGGCGTGTCGATTGCTGGCCGAACGCAGTCTGGTGTTTACGGTGAAACATCTGGCTGGTCGGGATGAAACGATGGTGCAGGCAGTTGCTGCGGCTTATCAGGATGCAGGTATCAGGGCTGAGGTGTTGCCGTTTACCGACGATATGTCGGCCTTCTATGCAGCAGGCGATGTATTGCTGGCGCGTGCAGGAGCGATGACGGTCAGTGAGGCCTGTATGTGCGCATTGCCGACTGTGTTTATACCGCTGCCGATCGCCACCAACGATCATCAGTATTGCAATGCCAGAACCATGGCCGATGCAGGAGCAGCCATGATTTGTCGGCAGCAGCATGCCAGCGCCGGACAACTGGCCGAACTGCTGGCCCCGATTCTGGAGAATCGCGAAATGCGGCTGCAGATGAGCAGTCAGGCGCGTACGCTGGCACCGGCAGATGCGGCGCAACGCCAGACTGATGTGCTGGCGCGATATTTGCCGCAGACGGAGACATTGTCATGAAGTCGCGTATCCGTTGCATCCATATGGCCGGCATCGGCGGCATCGGCATGAGTGGCATTGCCGAACTGCTGCATAATCAGGGCTTTGTCGTACAGGGCTCGGATATCAGTGAGAATGCCAATGTACAGCGCCTGCGTTCGCTGGGCATTGATGTCATGATCGGCCACCGGGCGGAGAACCTGAGGCAGGCTCAGGTGGTGGTCGCATCGTCTGCCATTCGTCCGGACAATGCAGAACTGGAAGCGGCCAGGGCACGCGGTATTCCGGTGATTCCGCGCGCGGAAATGCTGGCGGAGCTGATGCGCATGAAGCAGGGCGTGGCCGTAGCCGGTAGCCATGGCAAAACAACGATTACGTCCATGATTGCACACGGCATGGAAGCGGCCGGACTTGATCCGACCTATATCATCGGTGGCCGTTTGATAGCCACCGGCAGCAATGCCCGCCTGGGTGAAAGCCCGTGGCTGGTAGCCGAGGCCGATGAAAGCGACGGTTCATTCCTGCGTCTGTCGCCGATGATTGCTGTGGTCAGCAATATCGATCCTGAACATCTGGATCATTACGGTGATTTCGAGACATTGCTGGAAGCCTTCCGCCAGTTCGTCAATCGCGTGCCGTTTTACGGTCGAGTCATCCTGCATCATGAGCACCCGCATGTGGCGGCATTGCGCGAACACCTGCATAAGCCGGTAACGACATACGGTTCCAGCGCTCAGGCCGATCTGCATCTGGTGGAAGTCAACACACATGCACAGGGACAGCGTTTCACGGCGGCACGCGTGGGTGGCGAAGCGCTGGGCGAGTTTCGTCTGGCATTGCCGGGCCGGCACAATGCCGAAAATGCACTGGCGGCGATCAGCGTGCTGCTGGATTTGGGTGTGGAGCTGGAGGTCGTACGTCAGGCCATGGCCAGCTTCGAGGGGATTCAGCGCCGTTTTCATTGCACCGATGTGTTGCAGGGCACACTGATCGATGATTACGGCCATCATCCGCGCGAGGTTCGGGCGACGCTGGAAACGGCGCGGGCCTGCTGGCCGGAACGTCATATCACGGTGGTGTTTCAGCCGCACCGGTATACACGGACGCGGGATCTGATGGCCGAATTTCTTGGCGCATTCGATGATGCGAACCGTGTCTTGCTGCTGCCTGTTTATGCCGCCGGAGAGACAGCGATCGAAGACGCAGCATCTGCCGATCTGCAGGCCGGCATGAAAGCCCGTGGTCACCGTGATGTACAACTGGTTGATGATTTGCCGCAGGCAGGTCTTTTGACCATGCAGGAACTTGCGCAGGGGCATATTGTGATTCTCATGGGGGCCGGCTCTGTCGGTACGCTGGCGCAGCAGTTGCGCGAGGAGGCAGGCATATGATGGCCGTGGTCAGTCAGCAGGCATGGACCGGGCGCCTGGTGGCGCTGGGTCAGCTGTTGCGTGATGAGCCGATGTCGCGCCATACGACGCTGGCGGTGGGTGGTCCTGCCGACTGGTATTTCCGTCCGACAGACAAGCAGGCATTGATGCAGGCCATGGCATGGATTCCTGTCGATATGCCGCGCCTGCCATTGGGACGTGGCAGCAATATGCTTGTTGCCGATACAGGTATCCGCGGCATGGTCATCGATCTTGGTGGTTTGAACGATATTCGCGTGGATGGTTGCGGTCTGTATGCCGAAGCAGGCGTACGCATGAGCAAAACGGCGCGTATATGCGCCGAGCGGGGTCTGACCGGGCTGGAGTTTCTGGCCACGGTACCCGGCGATATGGGTGGCGGCATTGCCATGAATGCCGGTGCGTTCGGCCAGACAATCGCCGATTGCCTGCAGCGTATTGAAGTGATGCATACCGATGGGCACAGCGAAATGATCGAGAAATCAGCACTGGCCATGGCTTACCGTCATACCCGTTTGCCACAGGGAGCACTGGTGGTTTCCGGCTGGTTTGAACTGGCTACCGATTCACCCCAGGCCGTGCGACAGCGCATTCGCAATTTCCGGGAACGGCGCGGTCTGACGCAGCCGTTATCGCAGCCGAATTGTGGTTCGGTATTCAAGAATCCTCCCACCCATCATGCAGCGCGGCTGATCGAGGAAGCGGGGTTGAAAGGCTTGCGTATCGGTGGCGCCCGGATTTCCGATGTGCATGCGAATTTCATTGTGAATGAGGGCGAAGCCAGTGCGGCCGATGTGCTGGCGCTGATTCGCAGGGCTCAGCAGGAAGTGCTGGCGCGTTTCGATGTCCGTCTGGAGCCTGAAGTACGTATGGTGGGGTCGATGCCATGAGGGTCGGTGTGCTGATGGGTGGCATGTCTAGCGAACGCGAGATCTCATTGCGTTCTGGCTCGGCTGTGCTGGCCTCGTTGCAGCGCAGTGGGGTCGATGTCGTGGACGTTGAACTGGATGCTAACTGGCCGGGAACGTTACTGGCATCCCGTATCGATCGTGCCTTTATTACCCTGCATGGCACCTGGGGTGAAGACGGTTGTGTGCAGGGCATGCTGGAGATTATGGGTATTCCCTATACCGGTTCGGGTGTGACGGCATCGGCGTTGTGCATGAACAAGCGTTTGTGCAAGGATGTATTATCCCGCCATGGTCTGCATACGCCGGTGGATATTCCACTGCAGAGCGATGGGCCGCTACGTTATCCGGTCATCGTCAAGCCGGTTTCCGAAGGTTCGAGCGTTGGCCTGCATCATGTGACATCGGCAGCAGAGTGGCAGGCGCTGGCCATTGATGATGTACAGGGCTGGATGGCGGAAATGCCGGTTAAAGGACCGGAGATTGCCGTGGCCGTGCTTAATGGCGAAGCCTTGCCGCCGGTCGAAGTGGCGCCGCATTCCGGCGTGTACGATTTTCAATCCAAATATACGCCGGGTAGTACGGATTATTTTTGTCCTGCTCGTCTGCCGGCCGAAATGCTCGGACACTGCATGGAAGTAGCGGAAACTGCTGTGGCAGCAACCGGTTGCAGTGGTGCACCGCGTGTGGACATGATCATCGGTGATGGTGGAGAGCCGGTGATTCTTGAGGTGAATACGATTCCGGGCATGACGGAAACAAGCCTGTTGCCAAAATCCGCAGCCCAGGCCGGTATCGATTTTGACCAGCTGTGTCTGCAAATTCTGGAGCAAGCGTCACTGGAGCATGAACGTGCGGGAGGGGGGAGCTGATGTCACGAGCCAATCGTAAACGTGTGCAGAAGCAGGCGCGCAAGCCGATCGTGCTGCCAAAGCTCAAGCGAGTCTTGCCGCCGCTGTTCTTGTTGTTGTTGCTGGGTGGCGGTATGTGGTGGCTGAACGACAGTCTGCGTATCCAGCAATGGAAGGTTGAAGGCCAGGCGGACATTAAAGGCCTGGTGGAAGATGCCGTTTCCCGTCATCTGTCTGAACAGAATGATCTGTGGCACACCTGGCCGTCGCGATTGCGTCAGACCTTGCTGGATGAAGTCCCCGATCTGGCCGATGCACAGGTACAGCGCAATATGAACGGCACATTGCTCGTTCAGGTGAAGGCGCGCAGGCCTGTCGCATTATGGCAGAAACAGGATCAGGTATGGCTGGTGGATGACCATGCCATGCCCTATCGGCCGCTACATAAGGGTGAGTGGCCCGATTTTCCCCTGTTACGCATGGATCAGGTGCATCTGACGCAGGCGCTGACATTGCTGCAGACCGTGCATCGCAGTATGCCGGATCGCCTGGAACACATCAGCGAGATGCATTATAGCAGAGATCGCTGGAAGCTGATTATGAGTGGCGGGGAAATGTGGATGTTGCCGGATCGGAATGCGGAACAAACGGTGATACGCGTAGCCTATATTCTCGGACAGCCACGCTGGAAACATCGCAAGCTTCGCGTGGATGCACGGGATGACAAGCGCTGGTATTTGCGTATGGCCAGACAAGAGGGAGTGATTTGATGCCGAAACAAGACCAGTTATTGATAGGACTCGATATCGGAACAAGCAAGATTGCCTGTATTGTGGCGGAAACCAGTCCGGATGGGAAAGTCGATGTCATTGGCATTGGCACGCATCCATCACGCGGTTTGCGCAAGGGTGTGGTGGTCAATATCGAAAGCACGGTTGAATCCATTCGCCTTGCCGTAGAGGAGGCGGAATTGATGGCTGGTGTTGAGATCCATTCGGTGTTTACGGGTATCGCCGGCAGCCATATCCGGGGTTACAACAGCCATGGCGTTGTGGCCACGAAGAACAACGAAGTGGGCCAGGAAGATGTGGACCGCGTTATTGATGCGGCCAAGGCTATGAATATTCCGGCCGACCAGCAGATTCTGCATATCCTGCCACAGGAATATATCATCGATAATCAGGATGGTATTCGTGAGCCGATCGGTATGAACGGCGTTCGTCTGGAGGCCAAGGTGCATATCGTTACGGCTGCCGTATCTTCCACCCAAAATATTATCAAATGCTGTAATCGTTGCGATCTGGATGTGGCCGATATGGTGTTGGAGCAGGTGGCATCCAGTGAGGCTGTCTTGCTGCAGGATGAAAAGGATATTGGTGTGGCGCTGATCGATATCGGTGGTGGAACGACGGATATCGCCGTTTTTCTGGATGGTGCAATCCGCCATACCTCGGTTATTCCCATCGGTGGCGACCATCTGACCAACGATCTGGTTATTGGTCTGCGTACGTCTGCCCGGGAAGCCGATCAGCTCAAGCGCAAGTATGGCGCCTGTCTGACGACGCTGGTGCCGCCGGAAGAACAGATCGAGATCCCTAGTGTCGGCGGCCGGCCGCCACGGCCGATGCCGCGTCAGGTCATGGCGCAGATTCTGGAGCCGCGCATGGAAGAATTGTTTGAAATGGTCAGGGCGGAACTGGAACGCTCCGGCTATCAGGAACTCATTGCAGCAGGCCTGGTTATCACCGGAGGCAGTTCCCTGCTCGATGGTGTGGTTGAGCTGGCCGAAGATATTTTCGATATGCCGGTACGCATGGGGCGCCCGCAGGGCGTGGGCGGATTGGTGGATGTGGTTTCGAGTCCGATGTATGCGACCGGTGTCGGACTCATTCTTTACGGTCATCGTTACCGTCAGGAGCACAAGCGCGTAGTGCGCAAGAAGGCGGAGCGAGGACTTTTTTCACGGGCCTGGCATCGAATGCGAAGCTGGTTCGGAGATACGGGATAAATCAGGGCAGAGACGAAGCAAGGGTAAACACAACAGGAACAACAAATACAAAGGAGAAGGGACATGGCAACACTTTATACATTCGATGATACAACAGCACTGTCGGCAAACATCAAGGTCATCGGCGTCGGCGGTGGCGGCGGCAACGCCTTGAACAACATGATCAAACAGAACCTGCGCGGCGTGGAATTCATCGTCGCCAATACCGATGCGCAGGCGATTGATGGCAGCTCGGCACACACCAAATTGCAACTGGGCTCATCGATTACGCGTGGTCTGGGGGCAGGCGCCAATCCGCAGATCGGTCGCGATGCAGCCGAGGCGGAACGTGAGCGCATCAGCGAATTTATGCGCGACACCGATATGGTGTTCGTAACCGCAGGCATGGGCGGCGGTACTGGTACGGGGGCAGCCCCGGTTATTGCCGAAGTCGCCAAGGAAATGGGCGTATTGACTGTGGCGGTTGTGACCAAACCGTTCCAGTTCGAAGGCAAACGACGCATGCGTCAGGCCGAGGCAGGCATCGCTGAACTACGCAAGCATGTGGATACGCTGATTACAATCCCCAATCAGAAGCTGATTGGAGCCGTGGGTAAGAACACAAGCATGCTGGAAGCCTTCCGCAAGGCCGATGATGTGCTGCTGCAGGCCGTGCGTGGTATTTCTGAACTGATTACGCATACCGGTTATATCAATGTGGACTTTGCTGATGTGCGTTCGGTTATGAGTGAAACGCGTGGCGTGGCCATGATGGGCTCGGGCGTTGCTTCCGGCGAGAACCGTGCCATCGAGGCAGCGGAACGTGCGATTTCCTCGCCACTGCTGGAAGATGTCGATATTCACGGCGCGCAGGGTATTCTGGTCAATGTGACCGGTAACGAAGATATGACGCTGGCTGAATACGATGAGGCGGTTTCGATCATTCACAATATGGCCGACGAAGATGCCAATATCATTTGCGGTATGGTTTATGACCGCGAGGCGGAAGACGAGATTCGTGTCACGGTTGTGGCCACCGGGCTGAGTGGTGAGGTGCCGGTACGCGTAGCGACGATGAACAGTGAGCAGGAGCGCAGCCAGTACAATATCCCTGTGCCGAATCTGGACCACAGCGTCGTGAGCAAGCCGCAGGGTATCGTGCCGGGGAATGCTGCGGCAGGTAGTGCAGGCGGCTCGCAGCCGGTACTGTTCAATACGGCGGAAGCGATTGATGAAGACCGTTTTGCCGTGCCGACATTCCTGCGTCGGCAGGCTGATTAAAGGCGGACGTAGTATTTTCCAATCCATAAATGAGCCTGAAAGTGGCGGCATGGTATGAGGAG
>CAZTGM010000039.1:0-17697 GCA_964613235.1 uncultured Zetaproteobacteria bacterium
CGTTTGAAGAAGATGTATGCCGAAGAACGCCTGAAGGCCGAGATCATCCAGGAGGCGCTGGAAAAAAAGTGGTAAAGCCATCGCAGCGTAAAGCGATGGCAAAACGCGCAGTGAATACGAGAGGGATATCGATTCGGTTTGCCTGCCGCATATTTGGAGTGAGTAGAAATGGGGTAGAACCCCACTATTTCACTATGTGCGAACAGCATGGCTCTCCGGAACAACAAAAGCTATCATCCAGACTCTTTATCAGGAGGGATGATCATGGACGAACCAATCCAGGGCATGTTATCCGATCTGGAGGCGCGGGTGCTGGGCTGTCTGATGGAAAAGCAGATGACCACGCCGGATTATTATCCACTGACGCTGAAGGCGCTGACTGCTGCCTGTAACCAGAAAAGCAGCCGCAAACCGGTCATGCAACTGGATGAAAATGAAGTCTCTGTCACCATCAACGGTCTTCGTGCCCGCGGGCTGGTGACAGCACGCATGGATGGGCGTGCCGACCGCTTTGAACATCATCTGGCGCGCAAGCTGAAGCTTTCCGGCAAGGAAAAAGCCGTGCTCTGTGTGCTGATGCTGCGCAGTATGCAGACGCTGAACGAAATCCGCACCCATACCGCCCGCATGGTTACCTTCGATGATGCCGCCGATGTACAGCGGACCGTGGATGCGATGATCGAAGGCGGTCTGCTGATCCGTATTCCCAAGGCGCCCGGCCAGCGCGAGGATCGCTATGCCCATCTGCTATGCGGCGAACCGGACGTCGATGCAATACCAGCTGCCGCGGCAGGCCGGTCCGTACAAGGCGCACTGGAAACACGTGTTGCGGACCTGGAGCAAGAGGTGGCCAGTCTGAAAGCGGAAATTCAGCGCCTGCGGTCGCTTATCGACTAGAGGCTGTTCACGCTACGGGCCACGCCCGGACAGACTCTATGCTTCCGTGTTTACCGACACCTCGCGCCAGGCATCTAGCATGGGAAAATACAAGGCGGTGCGGATGCTGCGTCCCGGCTCCAGCTGGTGGACAGCGGCTGCATAGCGTTGCAATTGTGCACGGTGCCGCCGCTCTTCCTCGGCCAGAAACTGTTCCAGCTCACCGCCCTCGTGGCTAGCCGTCTTGTAATCGATGATCCAGCGCACATCCGCGTCGATAAAACTGCGGTCGATCACATGCATGACCAGCCTGCCCTGCTGCATGCCGCTCAATGCCCATTCCTGATGGGCTTCGTCGTGAGCTGACGAGAGAATCCAGCGAGCACGTTCGCTAGCCAGAATGCGCTCCAGTGCATCCGTACAGCGACGCATCGCCGCATCCAGCAACGTACCGGACAATCCATCCCGCAACAAACTGCGACGCATCAACACCATGGCGATCTGCGTGTCTTCCCCCCGCCAATGCTCAATGCCGGTGGCTGCCATCTGTTGCAACAGCGCATGCACAGCATTGCCGACCGGTGCAGCTTCCACGCCGGCCCAGACATATTCAGCCTCCTGCCCTTCCTGTTCCGGATCCGCCGCATCCGGAATATCGGGAATACGTGCCATGCGCACCAGCGACCGGCGTGCAGGCTGTGCATCGGCTGCGGCATCAATCGTGCGGATCGTGGCGCCGAATGCCTGCTCGTCTTTCTCCAGCAACAGTTTCAGCAAGCTACTGTTTTCCGCTTCACCCCTGCTTTCCGAAACATGGCCGAACATGTGCAACATGGTTTCCGCACGTGTACAGGCCACATAAAGAAGACGCTGCAACTCATGATAATCTTTCTCTTTTTCAATACGGCGAACAAGGTCGTACAGAGCATCGGAGGCGCGCGTAGGCGCACGCACGGCCAGCAGCGGCATCGCACCCTCGCTGACTGCCGTTTCGGTAAATGCCAGCAGCGGCGCATCCGTTTTCCCGCTTCCGCAGCCGAGCCCTGGCAATATTACCACATCCCATTGCAAACCCTTGGCGCCATGCATGGTCAGCAGTTCCACCCGTGCCGCCTCCACCGAGGCATCCGGTTCGGCATACAATTGCTCCAGGCGATCGTCGAACAGTGCAAAATCGACACGACCACCCTCTTCCAGCGATTCGACCAGTGTCAGCGCAGTCCGGACATTCAGTGCCGCTGTCTCATCGAACATACCGGGCAGACCCAGGCGTTGCCAGGCTGTCGTCAGCAAATGACGCACGCTGCTGCGGCCTGCTGCCGCAACGCACGGCTCCAGTGCGCGAATGAGGAATGACAAACGTGCCTGCGCATCATCATCGAGCATTGCCTGTCGTAGCGGGTCGTTTATCAGCTGCCATAGCGGGCGTTCATCACCGGCAATCAGGGCATGCAACACCGTCGTATCCAGTCCGCAACAGGGAGCGCGCAGCAACGCCGCCCAGGACACACGATCCGCCAGATGTAACAGCGCGCGCAGCAACGCGCGCAGCAGCCGGATTTCCGGCCGGTCGCACAGCGGCAGAATATTGATTGCCCGAAAGGCGATACCCGCTTCGGCTAGTGCCGGCATAATCGCATGCAGATGCTTGCGTGAACGGGCCAGAATGCCGATCCGCTGCCCATCGCCCCGATATGAGCGTTTGCCGAGTTCCTGCTGCACCAGTGCAACGACAGCGGCCGCCTCAACATTCGCATCCCGGCCATGCTGAAGATGCAGGCATACCTCGCCGGCATGACTCAATGCCTCCTGCGCCGGCGCATGCGCGACTGCACCAGACACAATATCCGGACTAGCCGGAAAAATGGCGGCAAAGGCGCGGTTGACCCATTGCACAATGGCTGGCGCCGAACGGAAATTTCGCGTCAACCGCAGCGGTTCAACGGGCGGCAGGCCCAGCGCATTATCGGCGGCGGCGAGAAACAGGCCGACATCGGCCTTGCGGAAACGGTAAATCGACTGCATTGGATCACCGACCATAAACAGACTGCGTGCCCTGCCATCCGCCGCCTGCCAGCCTGCCGTCAGGCATTGCAACAGCCGCAATTGCAAATGCGAGGTATCCTGAAACTCGTCGAGCAGAATATGATGAATGCGATAATCCAGTCGCAACAGCAGTTCGCCCGGCGCATCATGTTCACCCAGCGCCGCCATTGCACGCAGGGCGATTTCCGTGAAATCCGCTTCTCCCCGCCGGGCAAACAGTTGCTGCAGATGCGTATTGGCCAGAATCAGCAGCACGAACAGCGATTCGAGTACCCGCCATTGCCCTTCATCCACCTCCGCCGCAGATGGCAGCAGACGCAGCGCATGCAATGACCCGGCCAGCTCCGTAATTTCATCCAGTTCACCCAGCATTGCCTGCATGGCTGTTTTAAAGTCGGCCATGTCCTTGCCGGCCGGAAAACCCTGGTTCTTGTTCACGTTGCTGCGAAACGCAGGCTTGCCTTTCAACAGCAGAAAATCCGCAATACGCTGCCATTCGGACAACTGCGCAAGTTCAGCTTCCGGCCAGCAACTGATCTGCTGCAGGCTTTCATCCCCCAGATTGCCGCCGGCAAATTGCATCAAAGGCAGCAATGTCTGTTTGCTGGCCGCCGGTAACAGGGCATCACACTGGCGCAACTGTTCCGTGATGACGGCTGCCAGATTTTGCTCGATCATGCGCCGCAATGCAGGCATATCCCGCGCATGAGCGGCCACTTCCTGCAGCCATTGCTCCCGGCGCTCCAGCATATCGGCCAGCAGATTGATGGTTGCAGCCGTCTGGTGATCCTGATGCAGCAGCACGCATTCCGCCTCAGCCGGATAATCGCGCATGGCTTCGTTCAGCGCCGCTTCCGCCGCCTGCCGATACAATACATCCACATGCTCCGACGGCGTCGGCATCTGCCCCAGTCCGGAAAGCAGGGGTAACTGTCTGGCCAGGGAAAATGTGAAACTGTCCAGCGTCATCATTTGCAAACGGGCCGGATGCTGCAGCAGATGCCAGCCCTTCTCCTCGCAACGGCGCATTGCCTGCTGCGCCAGTTGCCAGGTTTCCCGTTTATGCGCCGATGCATCGGCATCCGGTTCCGGGGCAGCCAGGGCCTCCAGCACCCGCTGACGCATTTCCGCGGCGGCCTTGCGCGTAAACGTCAGCGCCAGAATGTTTTCCGGCTCATCGACGATGGCCAGCAGAGCCAGCACTCGTTGTGTAAGCAGTTCCGTCTTGCCGGCGCCGGCCGGCGCCTGTACCAGACAGGAACGACCCGGATTCCGGGCCTGCAGACGAACTTCCGCGCTCATGCCCCTTCTTCCTCCCCGTCGCTAAAGCCGATCTCGGCAATGCGGCAGAACGCTTCCAGCCCGCAATAGCGGCAGGCCTGCGCATTGCGCGGCGCCACCTCGCAAGCGCCACGGACAAAGGCGTCGGCCAGCGCATGAAGCTGTTCGCGCCACTGCTGCAACAAGGTGTCCCAGTCTTCGGGCAAGCCGCGCTGGCCGTTACAGACAACAATGCCCTGAATGCCGGTATCTTCCCCGCTCAGTCCTTCAAAGCCCATCTCCCCGCGACGCACGCGGGCAAATGCAACCACGTCATGCGTCTCCAGTCCTGCAGCCAATGCATATAACGGCAGTTGCGGCTCTTCCATGCGTTCTCCCAGCCAGCGGGAGAACGATTGCCGCGCCCCGGTCTTGTAATCGATCAGAATACGGCGCCCGGCCGCATCTTCATCCAGCCGGTCTGCTGTCACCGTCAGCTGAAACTGCCGCACCCCGTTTTCCGGCAAATGCATCTGATACCGTTGCTCGGTGGCCAGCACGGTAAATCCGGGCCGCTCCAGCTCCAGCTCCAGCCAGTCCGTCAATATCTCGTGCATGCGTCTGCATTCACACTGGCGCACGGCTGCTGTTGCCGGCACAAAACGCTGCCAGGCAACTGAGATGGCATCTGTAATCAGCGCATCGCGTTGCGCCTGATCCAGATCGGCCAGTACCTGACGCGAACGCAATGTGGCCCAGATATGTTCCAGTGCCCGATGCAACAACGAACCCTTGTCGCCCGGTGTCAGCCCCGGCATGGTCGCCTCCAGCGTATCGATGGCCAGCCGGTGCACAGCAAAGGCGCGAAACGGACATGCCGACTGGTTCTTCAGAATGGCCGTGCCGCCGCTGACGGCCTCCTCGTGCCGCAATGGCACCAACGGCGTATCCGGAAACGGCTGCATGGGCCAGCGACCCGGCGTGCCATCGATCTCCCGTTCCGCTGCGGGCGTCAGGCTGCCGGCGAAAGCGGATGGCAACAGCGTCTTTTCATCCCGCTGCACGGCATAACTGATCTCCACCCTGTTTCCGGCCTGCTGCAACTGCTGCCATTGCCAGCGAGCCTGTGCATAGGCCAGCGCCGCATTGCTCAGCGGCAGGCCATGTGTCGTTTGCGCATGAACCGGCAGCAGCGGATGCGGCCTGGCCGGCGCAGGAAAACGTTCTTCATCCAGCCCCGGCACAAACACATAATCGAAATGCAGGCCGGCCAGCGCGGACAAGGGCACGATGCTCAGTTGCGGATAACGGGACGGCCGGGGCAACATGGCCCTGGCACAGGCGACGGAAAGCAGGGACAGAAAACGGGGCCACGGCATGGGCTCGCCCACGGCATCGATAGCGGCCAACGACAGCAATACATCGCGGAAGGCATTGATCAGACGCGTATCCTGTGCGCTGGCTGCGGCATACTGCATCGCACCCGCCGCCTGCAACAGGATATGTGTGAGCTGCACCCATTCACTCGCGCGTTTGCGTTCCCGCGGCCATGAAACCAGTTGCCGCAAAACGGCATGCCATTGCGTCAGCTTCGCTCCGCGGGACAGATACAGCAGGTCATCATAACTGAGCTGATGACGATTATATTGACGCAACCGCTTGTCCAGTTCCGCACGCGCCCCGCACTCCTCAGCATACCCTTTCAGCCAGGGCGAAAACAGCAGCGGCGCGCATTGATCGAAGCGCAGCCGTTGCTGGCCGGCCAGAGCTAGCACATGCAGTATCTGCTGAATCAGCGGATCGTCCCGCAGCGGTGTGCCGGGCATGGTCGCCGCCTGATATGCCGGCCGGGCCTGCCAGCGCAACTCCGGCAGCAACACCTCATCAAGTATCCGTCCCAGTGCGGCCATATCGATCTGCTCATGCACGGCAATGGCAATGCTGAGCGTCGCATCGTGCCGCATCAGTGCTTCAATGGCCGCCGCTATCTGTCGGAACTCTTCCTGTTCATCCCGGCATGCCCGCAGATGCATTTCCACCGCTGCGGCATCGCTTTCCACAATCGCAACACTGGCGCCGGCCTGTTGCACTGCGCTAAAAAAGCGCTGCTGCTGGGGCGTCAGCGAGGCAAATCCGCTCAACAGCCAGCGGCGAGGAAACGGACACTCCGTCATACGCGCGACCAGCAGCTCCGGCACATCCGCTGCAAGCACGCGTTCCCCGGGCTGCTGCATACGTCGCTGCATGGCCCTGATCCAGCGCCCCAGTGCCTCCGCTTCCTCGCCACCGCTTTCCAGTTCCTCGATACTGATATCATAGAGGCGCATCAGGCCGTAGGCCTGTTGGGCATGTTCAACCAGGCCGTGCAACGTGGGATCGGAAAGATTCGGCAGATCGTCCGCAATGATCTGCTCCCAGAGCCATTGCTCCTGCAAGCGGTTCAATGGCACGGGAAATCCGGCCAGCTGCGCCGCCTGTAACTGCAGCCAGGATGACCAGGTATGGATATGCGGCGTGGCGCACACCGGTTGTGCCGATGCCATGAGAAAACGCTGTTGCCAAAATCGGATCTGCGCCTGATGCGCCGCCAGCATCCAGGCGCCTTCGGCTAGCTCTTCGATAGCCTCATCAGGCTGGCAAACAGCAAACGACATCGATGTTATCGCAGTTTTTCGGAATCCGGTGTGATTGGCTGCCAATGGCCGGGTACAATATGTCCCTGCTCATTCATATGCGCCGGAACATAAACCTTCTTTTCAGCCCCGTCGGTTGCCAGGTATTGATAAGCCAGCCAGGCCGAGAGCAGTCCCAGCAGCAGCGACAATACATAAAACCATCGCGGCAAGGCACGCCGTTCTACCGGCGTGATATCGATGACTTTCGGGTCGGCCACCTGTTTCATTTTCTGCCGCAACCAGATGCGCAGCACGAAAAACAGGCTGCGCGCAACGAACAGCAGCAGCGCAGGCCCGAAGAAGAAGACGATCATGACCAGCATATTGCGAATCATGGCTGTATCAGCTCCCGCAAACGAAACGCATAGG
Organism: uncultured Zetaproteobacteria bacterium; assembly: GCA_964613235.1. GTDB lineage: Bacteria > Pseudomonadota > Zetaproteobacteria > Mariprofundales > Mariprofundaceae > J005. Next base: position 7,227 of record CAZTGM010000039.1, read on the forward strand.
CCTGTACATCCGGCTCTCCGCCCTGCCGCTGGGCCAGATAAACGGTTTCCGCCAGCACCTCCAGCAGCGCATGCAGCGCATCATGACGATCCATGCCTTTGCGTACGATCAGATGCTCGAGCAGTCGCCCCGCCTCAGGAGGATGACCAGTGGCCACCTGCTCCTCCAGCGCCAGATGCAGTGACAGGTGAAGATACGGATTCATGCCGTCATCGACCTGAAAGTCGCGTTCCAGAAAACGCTCTATATCGTCAAAATAACCGTGATATTCGGGATGCATCTCGATGACACGCGCGATACGCACTTCCAGCGCATTCAGCGGCAGATCGGCCTGTGCCTTTTGCCATGCGTCCCAGAACACCTGGCGATGCGCGCGTAGCTGCTCCCTGCTCGGCCCGGATGATGATGTCACATTCGCTCCTGTCTCATGGTCTGCCAGCATAAACCTAATCTGTCAGAATGCCAGTCTCTGCATTCCCCGTTTGCCATCGAGGCAATGATTTCCGACGCCTCGATACTGCCATCCTGCGGAAGTGCCGGATAACGGCGCGGATGCGCCAGGGCCTGTTCGAGAAACGGCAGCCATGCGCCGTCCACAAACTTCGATAGCGGCAATAATACAGCTGGTGCCTGCTGCTGCAGCCAGTCACGCAGAAACGGGTATTCGGGAAATCCCTCGCGCGGCACGAAACACAGCGGCGTGGCACTGAGCCATGCTTCGGCCAGCGTGCCATAACCGGGCTTGCAGATGACGACATCCGCCGCCTGCATCGCATCAGGCACGGGAACCTCGACCGGATCGAAGGTATGCACATTGGACGGCCAGCTTTCGAATCTGTGCCCGGCCACCAGCAGGAAACGCCAGGATGTTATCTCGCCCAGCGCTTGCACATCGAATGCCGGCGTGCCGGAACCACCGAACATGATCAGCGCCGTTTTTTGTCGCGGCACATCCCCGAACAGGCATGTTTCCGCCTGCTTGCGGGTGCCCGCCCCCTGCCGCCCAATCAGACCGATCGGATGTTGCCGTAAAAAAATGGCCATATCCATGCTCAACGGCAGTTTGAGCAAAGCATCGGCAGCGCGATAGGCTGCGGCAATATGCTGCATCACCGGATCGTTTTCAGCGATGAAAGGACGATAGATCTCATGCCAGTCCAGACTACCCAGGGCCAGACTGCGAATATCCGCTGCTGCCGCCGCAGCAAAGGCCAGCGGCGCAATATCGCTGACGACCAGATCTACTTTTTCCGCCTGTAACCATGCCGATTCCGTAGCCACGCGCCGGTCCCAGTCGGCATGAAACCGCTGCAAGGCCTTGAGCGTAGCAGACATATCCTCTTCGATGGCACTATGCTGGATAACACCGACATCTACGGGCGTATGCCGGCAATAATGAATCGGTTGCGACAGCCGTTTATGCACTTCCCGTTCGGGCAAGGTGCTGCGCAACAGCAAGCGCAGCGACGGATATATATGCTGCAGGCGATCAATCACCGGGGCAACCTGCGCCCAGTGCCCGAAACCATGCGCACTAACATAGAAGGCAATCGTCGATGGCATCGCTTTTAGCATCGCCTGTGCGCCAGCGCTGGCAGACGGTTGCGCACATCCGCCAGCCGTTGCAGGGAAATATCGGCCAGCACCACGCCCTCATCATCCGCCCGCGAAGCCAGCACCTCGCCCCAGGGATCGACAATCATCGAATGTCCCCAGCAGTGGCGCCCATCGGGCTGTTCGCCACATTGACCGGCAGCGAGCAGATAGCACTGGTTCTCGATGGCCCTGGCACGCAACAGCGTTTCCCAGTGCGCCCGGCCGGTCGGCACGGTGAACGCGGCAGGCACGCTAAGCAGATTGCAGCCTTGCGCGGCATAATGACGATACAGTTCCGGAAAGCGGAGATCGTAACATATGCTCAGACCGATACGCAGTCCGTCCAGTTCGGCCTGCACCGGTGCAGCGCCGGGCATGACAATAGCGGATTCGTGATAGTCCGCATGCTCCAGCCGTACATCGAACAGATGCATCTTGTCATAAACGGCAACGCAGCACCCATCTGCATCAACAACCATGCAACTGTTGCGCACCTTGTCCGGCGCGGATGCGCGCAACAGCGTACTGCCGCCGATGATGGCCATGTGCAGCCATCTGGCCTGCGCGCAAAGAAATGCTCTGACCGATGAATCCCGCTCATCTTCCGCCTGCCGCAACCGCATATCATCATCTTCGGCCATCAGCGCAAAGTTTTCCGGCAACAAGGCCAGCGATGCGCCCTGCGCCGCAGCCTCGCGCAACCATTGCGCTGCGCGTTGCAGGTTGGCTTCGCGGTCCCTGCCCGAACGCATCTGAATGGCGGCAAGGCGCATCTCAGACAGCGTAGCGTCCAATCCCCTTGATTGCGCCCAGGTTCGCCTCGTCACTGAGCACCGGCACAAGCTTGCCGTCACAGGCGCTCATCAGCGTCATCATGCCCGGTCCGTGGCCGCCCAGCGGCGAGTCCGAATGAATGACGATGCCGATCGTGATCGCGCCCTTGCGGTATGTCCGGCCATAGCGGTTGTCATGATCAAGCACGGCGACAAAATCGCCGAAACGCAACCGTTCCAGGCTATACTCCTCCACAACGGCGCGGTCATGGCAAAGAATATCGTAATCACCGGTCGTCACCGACAGCGCGCCGATGCCGGATCCCATCGCATGGCCAGGCACTATCACATGCACCGGCACTTCGATACGGCCATCTGGCAACTCCTTCAAGCCCCAAGCCTCCAGCACGTCCGGATCGAGGTTGTAGATATGTACGTCCGGGTGATCGACCAGCTTCAACCCCTGGCCATAGCCGCGCACGAGAAACTTGTCGTCACAGGTCAACAGATCCAGTGTCTCATCGGGGAAATCGAGCATCAGGTGTTCAACGCCGCCGTGATGTCCGATTACGGTACCTTTCGCGCCTTTGGCCTCGCCGGAAATGACGCGCACCTCGTTGCCACAACAGGACAGGAACTGGAAGCCGGCCTCGGCCTTGCGATTCTTGTGCGATAACGTGGCCGACACACCCGGTTCGAGATGTTCGCCGGCCCAGCCGAATACCGAATCGCCAACTTTCACATTATAAGTAATGCCGCCGGTCGAGGGCCAGGCGAAAATCTCCCCATCGGCCCCGATCTCGAATGGCGCCCACTGATTGGCGGGCGATACACCGCCCTGCACAGCGGTCATGACCAATTGTTCGCGATTGTTCTTCAGGCCCATATTTTACCTCTTTTATTCATTACTTGGACTTTTCATCAAGAAAAAGATTAACACCCCTCAATACCGAACACACGACAGGCATTGGCGGTGGTTTGCGCGGCGAGCTCGGGCAGTGCGACCCCTTTCACCTCGGCGATACAGGCGGCTACATGTGCAACGAATGCCGGTTCGTTGCGTTTGCCGCGATGCGGCACCGGCGCAAGATACGGCGCATCGGTTTCGACAAGCAGGCGGTCGAGCGGCACGTATGCCGCCGCTTCGCGCAAGGCCTCATTGCGCTTGAATGTCACATTGCCGGAAAAGGAAATATGCATGCCCAAATCAAGCGCCTGTGCCGCCACCTCCCTGCTCGAGGAAAAGCAGTGCATGATTCCGCCGATGTCCTGCACTTTCTCCTCGCGCAGCACATCGAGCACCACCTCGTCGGCATCGCGCATATGCACGATAACCGGCTTACCGCAGGCGTGCGCCGCCCGCAGGTGCGTACGAAAACGCGCCTGCTGCACCTCGGGCGCAACCCGGTGGCGGAAAAAGTCCATGCCGGTCTCGCCAATGGCCACGCAACGGGGATGCGCAGCCTGTTCCAGCAACTGCGCAACCTCCGGCTCCGCCTCAACTTCATGATTCGGATGCACGCCGGTGGAAAACCAGACATGTTCATGCGTTTCCGCAAGAACTTTCAGACGCGCATGCTGCGCCAGCTCGACTGACACGGCGACAATACGCCGCACGCCGGCATCGCGCATGCGCGCGAACGCCGCATCGCGATCATCATCGAAATGCGGGAAATCGATATGGCAATGCGTGTCGAACAGCGCTATCTCAGCCATGCATGATCGCCCGAAGATGCGCCAGCGTGACGTGGTGCAGATCAGACAGCCCATGCGGATTGGCAAACACATGTACCGGCGGTGCCTCCGGCTCACCCAGTTCGGAGACAACCAGATCCGCGCCGGCGAAATCATGATCCCGGGTATAATCGTTGATTGTGACAACACACTTCAGCCCGGCCGCGGCCGCGGCCTTCCAGCCATTGCTGGAGTCTTCCATGGCCAGCGTTTCATGCGATGACACGCCCAGCTGATCCATGGCATAGCTATAGATATCCGGCGCCGGTTTCTTGGCCGGTACGATATCGCCGGCAGCCAGTACGGCAAAACGGTCAAACCACTCCGCGCCCAGCGAATGCTCGATTAACGCATCGAGTGCCGCCGGCGTCGTTGTGGTAGCTACACCCAGCGTGATCCCCGCAGCATAGGCGTCCTCCAGCAAACGGCGCACACCTGGACGCAGGGGTATGCGGCCGGACGCAATCAGGTTCTGATAATGGGTCGTTTTCAACGCATGCAAACGGGCGATATCTTCATCCTGCGGCACATCCGAACCCAGGCGTTCATGATCAAAACGAATGCGTTCCTTGCCACCGGTAACGGCCAGCAATTCGCCATAGGTCGGCACATCCCAGCGCCTGTCCACCCCCGCTTCCTCAAACGCAAGGTTGAAGGCCACACGGTGCCCGTCGCGCTCGGTATCGGCCAGCGTACCATCCACATCCCATAATATACATTTCAGTTCAGCCATGCCTGCTCCTTGGAAGATCGGATTGTCAGGGTAGCATTCGACCATGAGCCAGATTTCGCTACCCGAACAGACGCACAAGACTGCTGCAGAAACAGCGGAACCTCAACTGAAACGGCCGCCGATGTATCAGGTTTTCATGCTCAATGACGATTTCACACCGATGGATTTTGTTGTCGAGATGCTAATGCTGCATTTTCAGAAAACGATAGCGGAAGCAACAGACATTATGCTCAAAATTCACAATCAGGGTAAAGGCTTATGCGGCATTTACCCGCGCGATATTGCCGAGAGCAAAACTCATGTCGTGGAAAATACTAGCCGCAGAGAAGGGCATCCGCTACGCTGTGTTATGGAAAAGGCTGACAATGAGCAGACATAAACCGCATAACGGCAAGGGTTACCGAAGTGCAATCTGCGGCGTAAAAATGATCAGCTGACAGCGACTATACTTGGAGTAAGGAGGCGACATGGGCATTCTCAATGAAGAACTCGAGCAGACGCTGAATGATGTTTTTCGTCAGGCCCACCTGCAACGCAACGAATTCGTCACCATTGAGCATTTGCTACTGGGGCTGCTGGAAAACCCGGAAGCACGCGGCATACTGGAAGCCTGCGATGCTGACATCCCCCTACTGCAGGAAAAGTTGCAGGAATTCATTCACAATCATGTCGCTATTCTGCCGGGTGATAATCGGGAAACGACGGCCAGCATCGGCCTGCAGCGCGTCATCCAGCGCGCTGTCATGCAGGTACAGGCTTCGGGACGTACAGAAGTCACCGGCGCCAATATTCTCGTCGCCATTTTTGCCGAAACGGAATCGCATGCCGTGTATTTCCTCAAACAAATGGGCATCACCCGCCTGGATGTGGTCAGTCGAATTGCGCACAGTTCCTCTACGGCCATTGAAGAAGAACACCACCCCGGCATTGACGAAGAGCATGATACCGGAAGTGAAAAGAAGAAGTCCGCGCTGGCGCAATATTGCATCGACCTATCTGCTCAGGCGCGAGACGGCCATATCGATCCGCTGATCGGACGCAAACAGGAATTGCAACGCATCATGCATATCCTGTGTCGCCGGCGCAAAAACAATCCCTTGCTCGTTGGCGAGGCCGGCGTTGGTAAAACAGCCATTGCCGAAGGGCTGGCGCTGAAAATCATCAATGGCGATGTGCCTGAAGTTCTGCAATCGGCATCGCTGTACGCGCTTGATATGGGGGCACTGCTGGCCGGCACAAAATACCGTGGTGATTTTGAGGAACGTCTGAAAAACGTTATTGCCGAACTGGGCAAACAGGACAAGGCCATCCTGTTTATCGATGAAATCCACACCATTATCGGTGCGGGTTCTGCCAGCGGCGGCACCATGGATGCCTCAAACCTTCTCAAGCCCGCCCTGGCACGTGGTAATCTGCGTTGCATCGGTGCAACGACACATCAGGAATTTCGCAATCTGTTTGAAAAGGACCGTGCATTGTCCCGCCGTTTCCAAAAGGTCGATGTGCCGGAACCCGGCATCGAGGAGGCCATTGAGATCCTCAAGGGGCTCAAACCTCACCTTGAAGCACACCATGAAGTCCGCTACAGTCAGACGGCCATTGAGCAGGCAGCCAGACTGGCCAAGCGTCACCTGCAGGATCGCAACCTGCCCGATTCCGCTATCGATGTGCTGGATGAGGCCGGTGCCGCCATTCGTGTGCGACCGGAAAGCAAACGGCGGCGCACGCAAATTACCGTGCATGATATTGAAACCACCGTGGCTGCCATTGCCCGCATCCCGTCCCATCAGGTGAAATCTTCGGATCGCAAACGTCTGGCGCATCTGGAGCGCAATCTGAAGCTGAGCGTGTTTGGTCAGGACACCGCCATCGAGCAGCTGGCCACCCACATCAAACTTTCCCGCGCGGGGCTGGCGCATCCGGAAAAACCGATCGGCAGCTTCCTGTTTTCCGGCCCCACAGGTGTCGGCAAAACCGAAGTTGCGCGCCAGCTGGCACGCATCATGGGCATCGAACTGATCCGCTTCGATATGTCCGAATATATGGAGTCTCATACCGTATCACGGCTCATCGGCGCGCCTCCCGGCTATGTCGGCTTTGATCAGGGCGGCCTGCTCACCGAAGCCGTAAGCAAGCATCCGCATGCAGTGCTGCTACTTGATGAAATTGAAAAGGCACATCCCGACCTGTTCAATTTGCTACTGCAGATTATGGATCACGGCACACTGACCGATAACAATGGCCGCAAAGCGGATTTCCGCCATATTGTACTGATCATGACCAGCAATGCCGGCGCCTTTGAATTGCAGAAAAAACTGCTCGGCTTCAATCCGCAGCCACGTCAGGGTGACGACAGCGAAGCCATCAAACGCATCTTCTCGCCGGAATTTCGCAATCGCCTGGATGCCATCATCCCGTTCGCTCCGCTTTCCGAAGAAGTCATCCTGCACATCGTCGACAAATTCATCATCGAACTGGAATGCCAGTTGCAGGAAAAACGCGTCGAAATAGCCATCAGCGATGCCGCCAAACGCTGGCTGGCACAGCGCGGACACGATCCGTTGATGGGCGCACGCCCCATGGCCCGCCTCATTCAGCAACAGATCAAACAGAAACTGGCCGATGAAATCCTGTTCGGCGCGCTACAAAAAGGCGGCAAGGCACGCATTGACATCGGTGAACATGGCCTGACGGTTACCGTTCCCGCCAGACAATCTGCCTGACGACTATGGGTAAAAAACCACCGAAACATTACACCGAACAGATCAGGCATAGCGACAGCATCGATTTGTCTATCGAGATGACGCCCATCGGAGTCGTGCACAGCCACTATAAGGAACGTTTTGCCGCACCACGTCAGCCAACGCTGGATACAGCTGCAGCGGCACGCATCGAACTCAAAGGTGGCATGAACCTCGAACAGGCATTAAATGACCTTGAAGACTTTTCACATATCTGGGTCATTTACTGGATGCACCTGAACCGCGGCTGGAATCCAACTGTGCTGCCGCCCAGAGGGCCAAAAGTGCGCCGCGGCCTGTTCGCCACGCGCGCCCCCCATCGCCCGAACAGTATCGGTCTTTCGGCCGTGCGCCTGCTGTGCATCGAGGGACGCATCCTGCATATTAAGGGTCACGACATGCTCGACGGCACGCCCGTACTCGATATCAAACCCTATATCCCCTATGCTGATGCCTTCCCCGATGCGGCACATGGCTGGGCAGAGACACTGCAAACACCATCGGATTGAGTCAGTATCCACGACGCAGTCCTGTTTCACCCAGGGTTATGCGGCGAAATCGCATGCAGCATGGTAAGCGGTTATTTTTGCTGATGATCGACATCTTCCCCCGAAAACTTCACTCCTGACACAAATCTTGTTGTGAGGCTATTCATCCGGCTTCTCCACTAATAGCTTGTTGCGGGAAGAAACCCCCTTATATCGTAAAATGGCTGTGACATGGGCTTTAACTGTCGCCTCGGAAATCCCCAGCAAACGCGCAATCTCCTTATTGGTCATACCACTGAGAATCAGGCTCAATACCTCAAGCTGCCGCTCGGTCAGATGCTTGCCCGTTTTCTGGGATACCTTTTTCTCCTCATCCTGAATCAGACTCAGCAAATGCGGCGGAATATAGGTTCCTCCCGCCAGTACCAGCTGAATCGCCATCAGCAAGATGGTCGCCCGGGTGCTTTTGGGAATATACCCCAGCGCCCCAATCTCGAAAGAACGCTTCATTAACTCAATATCTTCCCATGCCGAAAGCATGGCCACCTTCTGTTCGGGGTGCTGTAGCTTGATTTCCATCAACAGATTAATACCATTGCCATCTGGTAATTCATAGTCCAGCAGTACCAGATCAAACACACAATTCTTCCGGATAATCCTTCTTGCTTCAGCAAGAGATTCAGCTTCCACGATCTCTTTGATCCGGGAAACACGCTGTAATAACTGTATCAGTCCGGATCTGAATAGCTGGTGATCATCCACAATAAGAATGTGCATACGACAATCTCACAACCGATCCATTTTCAACGCAACCTGAAATAGGTCGTACGACCAAGGTCTAATTTCATCATTTTAATCCCCGCATAGAGTTGCTATTCAATGAATACAATCACCTATTTCCCGTACATAAAACGCCATGCCTATCCATATTATTGACGATGATCCCGTTATTCGAAAGGTGTTGAGAGCAATTGCGTCCCTGCACACCAATCGGTGTGCTATATTCGAATCTGCAGAAAAATATCTGGCCTATATCCACTCAGATACTTTTGTTGAGGCCAGGCTGATTATTACGGATGTAATGATGCCAGGCATGAGTGGGCTTGAACTGGTCAGAACATTGCGTTCTCTTGGCCTGGCGAGCAAAATCATTGTCATCAGTGGCAATTTTCCGGAACACACTGAAGCACCACATCCCAGTGTATGCTGCATGATGCACAAACCCTTCGATATCCGACGTATGCAAACGATTATTGCGATCATGCTTGTCTGCCAATGCCGGTATTCGACCCGTGAGCAATATAAGGCCATCAGTTACTGGCCCGGCATCCGTCTAAAATGTCCGCACTGTCAGTCAGACTGAGAATCATGCACCAGTTCGACAGGAACATGTTCTCCTGTATCAATGCGCAGATGGAACAGATCCGGCCGCGCATAATGGCCGCTTACATCCAGAATACGCCTGGCATGCCGGATAGCCTGCATATCGAGATCATCATACAAGATGCCTTCCTCCCGGCTTAACGGCCTGGCCACCAGGCGCCCACCGGGCGCAACAATCATCGAATCACCGGGATTAATCCATTCATCCGCATCGGGATAAAGCATATCTTTATAGGGCATATCATCGGGAATATCACGTGCACGAAGCAGATGCCCGCAGCCAATGACCCAGCAACCGCCTTCCTTGGCGATATGCTGTAATGTTGCCTGCCATGTTGCACCGCTGTCATAAGTGGGCGCGACATATATCTGGATACCCTGTGCATAAAGGGCATAACGAGCCAGGGGCATATAATTCTCCCAGCATATCAGGCAACCAATGCGACCCGCCGGTGTATCCACAACATGCAGGCCGCTCGCATCACCCATCCCCCATACCATGCGCTCAGGATTGGTCGGCATCAATTTACGATGCCGGTTCGCAATCAAACCATCGGGCAATATGACCACAACCGTGTTGTACAGCGTGGAACGACTGCAACAACCATCGATTTCATTCATGCCACAAACAATGGTGATGTGATGTTCACGAGCTGCATCGCATAAAGGCTGTAAATCTCCCGCCTCGAGATCGACGCTCTGTTCGGCCAACAGCGCATGCAGCGATTCGCATGCATTCCAGTCTGCGCCCGGCCGCAGGCGCCAGATCCATGCCGGATAGCCGGCAATAAATGCTTCGCTGAACACCACCAGCGTGGCTTCGCGTTCTGCAGCCGCTGCAACCGCAGCCACCGCCCTGGCCAGCGTCTTGTCACGATCCAGAAAGACCGGAGCTTGCTGCACAATGGCGATTTTGCATTCAGCCATGATCGCCTCCTGCCAAACGTCATCCTGATGAGATGACGCTATATCCGAGTATAGTCGTCGGTTATGACAATGGCAAAAGCGAATGGCTGTTTAAAA
>CAZTGM010000040.1:0-17211 GCA_964613235.1 uncultured Zetaproteobacteria bacterium
CCGCTTCGCGGACGCTTCCACTGGATGGTAGATGGATGTTTTTGAGGAGGCTCTAGATACTCACCTTTCCGCATATAGACCGTGAAATCGTTGTCCAGATAATCGTCATACAGTGTCGATGCCGGACATTGCTCACGACACCAGTGCAGCACCTCCTGCGGCTGATGGCTTTGCAGATCATGCGCGCGCAGTGTTCGTGCATCCAGCAGATTAAACGCCACGCCACGCCGGCACAGCTCAAACATCCGGACAACCACCCGCCGCATATAGGCACCTTGATCGTGCAGCTGCTCATTCAGGGCGCCGGAAAGCACAACCCAGTCAAAGGACTGATCCGCAAAGTCCATATCAAACAGATCGCCCTGCAAAAAATCGCCAGCAGGATGAAGCCGGCGAGCCTCGTGCAACAGGTCGGGTGACAAATCGATGCCGGTATAGGCAATCGTTCCATGCTGTCGTTCAAACCAGCCCATAAAATCACCGAAGCCGCAACCGACATCCAGTACCAAATCACCTGTCCGGATACCAATCTCCGCCAGCACGGCAAAACGGACTTCCTGAATCTCGCGGGAACTCCAATACAGGGCATTTGGGTGATAGCCATGCCGGGTCAGGCTGTCCCGGTGCCGGTCAATAATACGCTTGCGTTGTTCCGGTTTCATGCGGCAAGATTATCACAACGCATGTCAGGGTCAGACCTTGTTTTGCTCATTTTGTAAAAATTCCGGAGATATAGTACGTAATTAACCTTGTTACCAGATAGTTATGCGTCCTCAGAATCAGCAACCAACCATCACAGTATTACTCCCTTTTTCGGCGGTTCTGGCATATTTTCGGCAAAGCCTTCGAAAATCGCTTCGAGCACTTCCGTCTGAGACGGTGCCTCAGGATACTCCCCCTCATCCAGTCCGATCAGGCCATCCACAACGCTGTCGATCAATTCCTCCTGCCAGCGCCTGTCCTTGTTAAAGGTATGAGATGAATCGTTGCTATTAGTCACTGTCTGACTCACATAACCCGACCAGGCCAGAAGATGCTGATGCAGATCATAGATCGTCAGCGTGGCCCCCATCTGTCGGGTGGTGGTCAGGGAAACATCGACACGCACCTGCTCAAACTCCCCTTTTTTTCTGTCCTCTTCTGAATCGGCCACATCCGTTTCACTCTCATCGTGCAGCTGACTGACATGATCCATTTCGATGCGGGAGAGAAGCAGATAACGTGCTGCAGGAAAGGCGCGGCGGACATGATCCACATCCTGCTCACTGATCACCCCTGTCAATCGATATCCATCCAGCAGGCGCGTGAACGATTCGTTGTCGGTCTTTTTGAGCAGAAGGCCGGGACGAATGAGCCTCAGCTCCGGTCGCTCCTCAGAAAAGACCCGGACAAGAAGATCACCAAAGCGGATGCGTGTGATATCGTCCAGATGCTCTGTTGTTGCAACCACGCCCCCAACCACAAAATGGCTCTGCGCCACTGCTGCATAGGTAAATGAGGGATCATGCTGTACATCCACAACCGGCGTTTTACAGGCACTCAACGTCATCATTACTATCAGTATCAGAAGCAGCTTTTTCACACATTCACCTTCCTGCATCAAAATTCCGGGGACACGGTATCATTGCGCCAGGTTGGTTGCTCTCCGGGTTTAACATTCGGAATCTGAGGAGTTCAGTCCCAACAAACCATGAAGAAGAGCAGCTCATGGAAAAGTTTAGCAAAAGATGATCTGCAGGTCTCGATGTTTCGCTGAAGTCAGTTTCAGCCTGCATAGGGAAGCAGGTTATTTCGTCAGTGAGATGAAAATTTCCGGCAATCTCTCGGGCAGGCGATCAACATGATCGATAATCGTGTACTGCTTGCCGAAGATATCCGCCACATATTCGTCGGCCCTGGGATCAAGATTAATGCAATAGGTATAGATGCCATCCTGATCCAGCTCCTGCACAGCCTTGTGTGCATCGGCAATCAGTAACTGTTCATCCTGCACATCGATATCGGCAGGTTCACCATCGGTCAGAATAAGCATCAGTTTTTTCTCGGCCTTTTGCGCCTTCAGATAATGCGCCGCATGCCGCATGGCCGCACCCATGCGCGTCGAATAGCCGGCCTCCATGGCAGCCAGACGTGCTTTCACTTCATCACCCCAGTGCTCAGAAAAACCCTTGAGATGATAATAACGTACATCATGGCGGGTATTGGAGTGGAAACCGCCAATAGCAAACGGATCACCGACCTGTTCGATCGTCCAGGCCAGCAGCGAGACAGCCTCCTGCGACAATTCAAGAACAGTCTGATTGCTGCCCGGTGCCTTCTCCTCAAGCGACAGGGAGAGATCGAGTAACAGGGTTACGGCTACATCCCGTCCATCTGCACGATGAGACATATTAATACGCGGATCGGGTGCTGCCCCACCCTTGAAATCAATCAATGAACGGATGGCTACATCCAGATCCAGTTCTGAACCCTCTTCCTGATAACGAATGCGCACCTTGTCCTGCGGTTTAAGCATATCGAGGATAGCTTTCAACCGTTTGGCCAGGGCACTGTGCTTGGCCAGCAGGTTGTCGATCTTTACCGCAGCCGAACTCGGGTGCAAAGCCTCATACACACTCACCCAGTCCGGGCGATACTGCTGTGTATTGTAGTCCCATTCATGGTAATGACGGGGAGGCAGACCATTGAGGTCTTCCTCATTCTTCTTGCGTTTGTCGAGATGCTCAAACGTTGTTTCTTCATCATCGCCCTGTTCGATATAAATCCACAAATGACGATTATCATCGCGATAGTCCACTTCGGTATTCTCGAAATATATCTTTGGTGAAAGATCTCTCTGCTGGCGAGTGCGGGCGATAAATGACAGTCCCAGCGAGGCCATCTCCGCACTGCTCGATTCACCCTTCTCCATCTCGGCAAAAAAGCGCTGCACGAACTCCCGCACATCCTTGTTTTCGTACTCGTAATCCGGATCAAGAATGGCACGCGAGACCATGGCAAGCCGGAGGCGGAAGATCGACACCCCCTCCTCTTCCAGCTTCAGATCTTCCTCTTTGGGAATCGGATGCAGGGCCAGAAACAGCTTCTTCAGGCCCGGATAGCGTTTGCAGGCTAGATAATCAACCCGCGAATCCTCGAATATCTCAACACCGACACGCTGAAATGGGCTCCAGTTATCCACAACCATCTTCTGACTCCAGCGCCGGTGCGCCGCCATATGCGCCAGTGCCGCGCGATAGCGGTCAATACCACGCACGCCTCGATCATCGTCATAGACATCGGGTAGACGGATGCCCATATCATCAAAATATGGCATCGGCTTGCGTAATTCGTCAAAAGCCAGCGAGTACGGCACCAGATAATCATGATCCTGCCACAAGCTACGCAAATAAAGATCAAGCTTACGCTCGTGATCGATCAACAGCGTGCCATGACGTTCACGCTGCATAACAGCATGCGCATCGGCCGACTGAACACTGAAATAATCGATCTGTCGTTCGGGATGATTATTGTAATACTGAATACCGTATTCAACCCAGTTTTTAAAGCCTTCCAGCGACAATTCACTAAGAAGACGTGGCGCCTGCTTCAGCAATTCCGGCAGTCCCGGGCTCGGGAAAGTCGTATGGTGTCCATGCACCGAACCTGAGGTACGCAACATCATATCGCGTATGATTTCCATGTACTGCTTCAGCAATTCCCAGGACTGCAAACGGCGTGTCACCGCCGCAACACTCTGTAAAAAAGGCACCATCGCCTTGAAGTTCGTATGTGTGGACATGTAATGCGCAAATTCTCGCAGTTCATCCAGTGCTGCTTCGCCCACCAGCGAAGCCACGACCGGTGCCTCCTCAAGGTAGACCAGCAAAGGTTCGGGGCCACGCCCCATCTTGCCAAGAAAACGGGCATTTTCGATGTAGCTGGTCAGGCCCTCCTCCGTAAGCAGGGCCTTGGCCTCGGTCATGCACTCATCAAAGATTCGGTCAGCCTGGGCGAAATTACAGCCCAGCCGCTGCCAGTACATCTCAAGTTCCATGTTTCTGGGTTGTTTGTCAGTCATCGGACTCATTGCACCCGGACATTATACAAGATCATGGCTGATTCAGCCGAATGTCGCATCAATGGCATGATCCAGCGTATCGCGGATATCGGCATCGTCGGTAATCGGACGCACCAGCGCCATACGACAAGCCGCCTTCTCCTCAACACCGCCCTTGATCAGAGCTGCCGCATAGGTCAGCAGACGGGTGGAAATACCTTCATCCAGACCATGTCCCTTGAGATTTCTGGCCGTGCCACCGATAGCCACCAGTTTGGCAGCCAGATCCGTACCGATACCGGTTTCCTTCGCCACAATATCGGTTTCCACGGAAGCATCGGGGTAATCGAACTCAAATGCCGCAAAGCGCTGCTTGGTAGACTGTTTCAGATCCTTCATCAGACTCTGATAACCCGGATTGTAGGAAATCACCAACTGGAAATCAGGATGCGCTGCCACCAGTTCGCCCTTCTTGTCCAGCGGCAACGTGCGACGATGATCAGTCAGCGGATGAATGACAACAGTTGTATCCTGACGTGCTTCCACCACCTCATCAAGATAACAGATAGCGCCGATACGCGCAGCCGTTGTTAACGGACCATCCAGCCAGCGTGTGCCATTAGCATCCAGCAGATATCTTCCGACCAGGTCCGAAGCGGTCATATCTTCATTACAAGCCACGGTGATCAGCGGCCTGCCGAGTTTCCACGCCATATATTCGATAAAGCGGGATTTGCCACAACCTGTCGGCCCCTTGACCATGACCGGTAAACGCGCGGCATAGGCAGCTTCGTACAACGCCACCTCATTGCCTTGCGCCTGATAGAAAGGCTCCTCAGCAATCTTATATTGTTCCTTGTCCGTGCTCATCGCATTTCCTCCAGAAAACTGATGCATTGATACTAGCCACGATGCAATAATAAATCATGTTTGCATAAATTATAATATAAATAAGATTAACTTATGGGAACATTGGTTTATAAGAAAAAGGCCCTCACCGAAGTAAGGGCCTTTTGATCTTCAGGGCTGAAAGCCGGACTTACTTGTGTACGCCCAGCTTTTCGCGCCAACCCGGATAGAGCTTGTCAGCATCATGCGGGAAGGACTCGAACGCACGTGCAAACTCTTTGTGCGTCTTGGCGAACTCGATCGGATCTTCACCATTCTTCCAGCACTCATAAGCCTGACCCAGAGAGATACCACCGGCAGCCGGGCTATCGATATGACCGAAAGAACCACCACCGCAGGTGTTGATCACGTTGCCATGACCCAGGTTCTCGAAGAAGCCTGGCAGACGCAGCGCGTTCATGCCGCCGGAGATGATCGGGGCGGTCGGTTTCATGCCATACCACTTCTGATTGAAGTAGTGGCCCATGCACTCATCGCGCTCCAGCATATAGGCCAGTACGGTTTCGTTGGAATGACCTTCCATCTTGCCGTAGCCCATGGTGCCGGTATGAATACCGGAAGCACCCTGCAGGCGAGCCAGCTTCATGTAGCATAACGGATCCATGCCCATCGGCGACTTGTAGGATGTTACAGCACCATGACCGGCACGGTGGAAATGCAGGAACGTGTCCGGGAAGGCACGACGAGCCGTGGTTACACCGGCTGGACCGGTCACAAAGCCATCAATCAGGAAGGCGACATGCTTCTCATTACCATACTTGGCAAACTCGCTCAGGATATATTCGCCACGTGCAATGCACTCGTCATGGAAATCAGCCGTCGCATTGGCCGAGAACAGCTTGGCCTGACCTGTTTCCTGCTGCGCGCGATCCATGGCTTCGGCAACCAGCGGAATCACGTCCTTCATCGGGCAGAATGGTTGGTTGGCCTGAGGCTCATCATTCTTGATGAAGTCGCCACCCAGCCAGAAGTCATAACATGCCTTGGCAAACGGTTCAGGACGCAGGCCCAGCTTCGGCTTGATAATCGTGCCGGCAATATAACCGCCATCGACTTCCGGACGACCCAGCACTTTCCATAAGTCTTTAATGCCTGCACTTGGTCCGTCAAACTTCTTGATCATGCATTCCGGCACCATGAAATCGAGCATACGCAGGCCGTTATGGTCGCCCATGCCCTGGTTGTTACCCAGAATCAGCGACCACATATGAGATACATTATAATGACCATCCGTCAAATTCGGATCAAACAGATCAACAGGATAAGCGATCTTCATCAAACCGCCGCCAGTAACCGGGTCATCACCGAATGCGGTTTCATCCACTTCATATACCAGCGCGTCAACACCGCGGGTGAAATCATCAGTCGTGGAAACTTCTACGTTGGTACCGGTTGAGGATTCTGCTGCAACATGCGCAGCCACTTCCAGAAAGCCATAACCAGGGGCTGGAATGAGTTTATAAGCAACAAGCATGTGCTTGCCACCAGCGATCAGATCCTCTTCCTTGAGGCTCAGATCAGCATAACGATTCGATTGATCCATAATAAGATCCCTCCAAAATAATATGTTCGAGTAGCAGCCTGCCGGGCAGACCCCCTCCGAGGCAGAGGACGATATACCTCCTGCGCCACGATGGGAAGTCTGAACGCATGCTTCCATCATGTAAAATCAGGGCTTATGATGCCACTTATAAATTTGACTTATAGGACAGCCTGATGCATATTACACTGAAGCAATTGCAAATTTTTCGCACCGTCGCCGAATTACAAAGCTACACACTTGCCGCCAGGCAACTTTACCTGACGCAACCGGCCGTTTCCATGCAGATCAAACAACTGGAAGCGGAAGTCGGCATGCCGGTATTTGATCGTATCGGCAAAAGAATCCAGCTTACCGATGCCGGCCGCGAACTATTGCAACATGCGCGTAATATTCATATCCAGCTGGAAGAGGCACAGCAAAGTATGGAAGCGTTACGTGGCATCAAACGCGGACGCCTACATCTAACGATGGCCTCCACCGCCAACTATTTCACGCCGAAACTGCTGGCCGGATTCTGCCACGAGTACCCCGACATTCAAATCAGCCTGAGCGTGGCCAACCGTGCCGGCCTGCTGCAGGCACTGGAGCATAATACCACCGATCTTGTTATCATGGGCGAACCCCCATCCACAATGCCACTGGCTGCTGAAATATTTATGGAAAACCCGCTGGTCATTGTCGCTCCACCTGAACACAGGCTGGCAGGAAAGAAAAATATCGCTCTGAAAGAGGTTGCACGCGAAAACTTCATCATCCGTGAAATTGGCTCCGGCACACGCGCAGCCGTGGAACGTTTTTTAAGCACACATGACCTGGAACGTCCGCAAAGCATTGAAATGAACTCCTCTGAAGCCATCAAACAGGCTGTGCAGGCCGGTCTGGGCCTGGGTGTGGTATCGATGCATACACTGGAAATGGAACTGACACTGAAGCGGCTGGTCGTTCTGAATGTCGAGGACTTCCCGATCATGCGTCACTGGCGACTGGTCTATCGCAAAGACCGGCACTTTTCTCCGGTCAGCCAGGCGTTTCACGATTATGTGCTGGAGCACACTTCGGAATTGCTACCCCGCTTCGCCGCCTGATGATTCCGCGCCCTGCCCTGATGGAAGACTGTTGCTGTTGCCGCTTGCCTTCGCCAGCCACAGGCCCAGTTCATAGAGCAGCAGCATTGGCACGGCCAGAAAGGTCTGCGAAATGATATCCGGCGGCGTCAGGACAGCCGCAAAAATAAAGGCCCAGACCACCATGTAACGGCGTTTTGATGCCATCGCCTCCGCCGTAACCAGATCCAGACGAATCAGCATCATCATAATAATGGGAATCTGAAAACTCAGGCCGAATGCAAACAGCAACTTGATGACCAGCGACAGATACTCGCGCACAGCCGGCATGGCCACGATATGTTCGGTCGAGAAACCGAGGAAAAACTGGAATACCAACGGAAACACAATGAAAAAGGCAAACGCACCACCGGCAAAAAACAATGCCACACTGGACAGAAAGTAGCCGAGAAACGCTCTGCGTTCATGCCGGTACAGCCCGGGCGCCACAAAGGCCCATAGCTGATAGAAAGTAAACGGTGCGGTCACAAACAGGCTCAGAACGAATGCGATTTTCAGATAGGTAAAAAACACATCCGGTGCATTAAGAAAAACCAGTGGTGTACCTGCCGGCAAGGCATCACGAATGGGCTGTGAAATAAGCTCAAAAATCACATCCGATATATTCATTAATACGGCGACACCCAGCACATACACCAGCGCCGCCCAGATCAGCCGACGGCGCAATTCGCGCAGATGCGGAAGAATCCCTGTAGCAGCGGAATCGGTCGCGCTGTTCACTGTCGATCCTTCTGCTCCACAGCGGATGCGCCATCATCCGTTGTCAATGGCTCCACCGAAAGCGCATCACGCACCTCATCGGCCGGCTGCCGGATATCCCGGGTTTCCACATCAATCTGATATTTAATGTCTTCCCCCCACTGACGGGCACGCCGCACAAAGCGTCCGATCTGGGCAAAAAATTCGGGCATGCGCTCCGGCCCCAACACCAGAAAAGCAATGGCGCCAATAAGCAACAATTCAAACAGGCCAATATCGGGCATTAAACAACGACCTTACGACGGATCGTCCGTCCTGGATGATTTCGTATCTTTCTTTTCTTCATCTGACATGTTCTGACGAAAACTCTTGATGCCCTTGGCCAGGCCGGCACCGATTTCCGGCAGCTTTCTCGCACCAAACAGCACCAGCACAATGACCAGAATCAGAATCAGTTCTGTCGTTCCCAAACCCATCACGTCATCTCCTTTCCCCCAGGATGATTCCTGTTACAAAGGCCAGCACGATAGGGTTTTACCCTGCCGAAGCAAGCCCCGAAACATCGAGCCTTGCATTGTAACAAGCCTGAAGTGACGCTATCATGCCCGTCCTTTTTAGGGAATGAAAGGAGTGGTATTTGTTTAAAAGCATCCTCATTGCCAATCGCGGAGAATGTGCGATTCGCATCATTCGCTCATGCCAGGAAATGGGCATTGAAGCCGTCGCCATCTATTCGGAAGCCGATGCGCATGCATTGCATGTGAAAAAAGCCGACCGTGCCATCATGATCGGCCCCGACCCGGTCAAAAGTTATCTGAATATTCATCGCATTGTGAATATTGCCCTGGAATCCGGTTGCGACGCCGTACATCCAGGCTATGGATTTCTATCGGAAAATGCCGAATTTGCTGAGGAGATTGTCAAGGCAGGCCTGACCTACATCGGCCCTTCACCCGATGCCATTCGCGACATGGGCAGCAAAACCAAGGCGCGCGAGGCCATGATTTCCGCCGGTGTGCCTGTCATTCCCGGTTCTGACGGCGCACTGGCTGACATCGATGAAGCGCTGGTTTGCGCCAAAGATATGGGCTATCCGGTTATGCTCAAGGCTGCTGCCGGCGGCGGCGGTCGCGGCATTCGTCGTTGCGATAATGATGATGAACTGCGCGAAAACTTTATTGTCACCCAGCGTGAGGCCATGGCTGCTTTTGGCAGCGATGAGCTGTTCATGGAAAAGTGTATTGTCGAACCGCATCATATCGAATTTCAGATTCTGGCTGATCAACACGGCCATGTCGTACACCTGTTTGAACGCGACTGTTCCATCCAGCGACGCAATCAGAAGCTCATTGAAATCGCTCCCAGCAGCTTCCTCACCGAAGAACTCCGCGCTCAGATGGGCGACATTGCCGTCAAGGCAGCCCAGGCCGT
Source organism: uncultured Zetaproteobacteria bacterium (assembly GCA_964613235.1). Taxonomy (GTDB): domain Bacteria; phylum Pseudomonadota; class Zetaproteobacteria; order Mariprofundales; family Mariprofundaceae; genus J005. Next base: position 9,746 of record CAZTGM010000040.1, read on the forward strand.
TAACTATGTGAATGCCGGCACGGTCGAATTCCTCGTTGATAAAAACCGAAACTTCTGGTTCATGGAAATGAATACGCGCCTGCAGGTAGAGCACCCTATCACCGAGGCCATCACCGGCGTGGACATTGTTGCGCAGCAGATTGCTATTGCCGCCGGCGAACCATTGCCATTTAAACAGGAAGATCTATCGCATCATGGCTATGCCATCGAATTCCGCATCAATGCCGAAGACCCGAAAAACAATTTTCTACCGACACCGGGTAAAATCACCCGCTACCATTCACCTGGCGGCATTGGCATTCGTGTGGATGGTTGTGTCTATCCCGGCTATGAAATTCCGCCATTCTATGATTCGATGTGCGCCAAACTGACCGTCTGGGGACTGAACTGGCAGCAGGCAGTTAATCGCGCCCTGCGCGCCCTCGATGAATATGATATCCGCGGTGTGCGTACGACACTGCCATTCTATCGCCATGTTGCATCTTCGGAGATGTTCGCATCCGGTTCGTTTCATACCGGATTTCTCGACCAATATCCCGAGCTGCTCGATTATAAACCCCACGTAGCCCGTGAAGACATTGCCGCGGCCGTTGCTGTCGCCATTGCCGTTCACGCCGGACTGTAGGAGAAACATACATCATGACCCAAGCAAAGAGAAAACTGGCCATTTCCGAACTGGCATTACGCGACGGACATCAGTCCCTGCTGGCCACACGCATGCGTCTGGAGGACATGCTTCCCATTTGCGACAAACTGGATCAGGTCGGCTTCTGGTCGATCGAGGCCTGGGGCGGCGCCACCTTTGATACCTGTCTGCGTTATCTGAAGGAAGGTCCGTGGGTGCGCCTGCGCGAACTGAAAAAGGCACTGCCGAATACGCCGTTGCAAATGCTGCTGCGCGGCCAGAACCTGCTCGGTTATCGTCATTATGCCGATGATGTGGTCATGAAGTTCGTCGATATGGCCGCAGCCAATGGCGTGGATGTATTCCGCATTTTCGATGCCATGAATGATCTTCGCAATGTACGCGTGGCCATTAAACAGGTTAAGGCCAATGGCAAGCATGCCGAAGGCGCCATCAGCTATACGGTGAGCCCGGTACACACGCTGGATCACTTCCTCGACCTGGCCAAAGGCTTCGAGGATCTGGGTTGCGATACACTGGCCATCAAGGATATGGCCGGCCTGCTGACACCAACCGCAACGCGTGAACTGGTCAGCGCATTGAAGCAAAGTATTGAAATTCCGATCCACCTGCACTGCCATGCCACCTCCGGCGTAGCTGAAATGGTGCAATGGGAGGCTGTGCATGCCGGATGCGATATCATTGATACGGCCATCTCACCGCTGGCCGGCGGCACCTCACACCCACCGACCGAAGCCATGGTTGCCGCATTCCAGGGCACGGAATTCGATACCGGGCTGGATATCGAACTGCTGCAGGACATCGCCGCCTATTTCAAGGACGTGCGCAAGAAATACGCTCGTTTCGAGTCCCATGTTACCGGAGTGGATACGCGTGTGTTTATCAACCAGATCCCCGGTGGCATGATTTCCAATCTGGCCAATCAGCTTCGTGATCAGGGCGCATTGGATAAAATGGATGAAGTACTCGAGGAAATTCCTCGTGTACGCAAGGATTTCGGTTATCCGCCGCTGGTCACGCCAACCAGCCAGATTGTCGGCACGCAAGCCGTACTGAATGTCGTTTCCGGCAAGAAATATAAAGTCATCACCAATGAAACCAAGGCCTATCTGAAAGGCATGTATGGTCAGCCACTGGGCACCGTCAATGAAGAGGTGCGCAAGCTGGCTCTGGGCGATGAGGAACCGATCACCGTACGTCCGGCTGATCTGCTGGAACCGGAACTGGATGCGCTGACTCGTGAAATCGGCGACAAGGCCCGCTCGGTCGAGGATGTCCTGTCCTACGCGCTGTTCCCGGCCATCGCGCTGGAGTTTTTCGAGGAACGGGAAAGCGGCAATCTGAAACCCGAACCGCTGGATGCACCGGAAGATGCTGACAGCGAACCTGCCACCACGGTTGCGCCATCGCTGGCACCGACCGAGTTCAATATTACGATCCACGGTGAGCAATACCACATCAAAATCGAAGGCTCCGGCCACAAGAGCGATGATGTCCGGCCGTTCTATGTGAAAGTGGACAATATTCTGGAAGAAGTCACGGTCGAAACACTGACGGAAATCCTGCCCATGGCCGATGGCAGCATTGATGCGAAAAAGGCCTCGAAAGGCTCCAAACGTCCGAAAGCAACCAAGGATTCGGATGTCACCACGCCGATGCCCGGTCGCATTGTGGCCATCAATGTTGCCGAAGGCGATCAGGTCGAGGCCGGCCAGAATGTGCTGGTTGTCGAGGCCATGAAGATGGAAAATCCGGTACATGCACCGGTATCCGGCACAGTGAAGGCCATTCATGTCGCCGAAGGCGACAACGTCAATCCGGATGAATGTCTGATCGAAATTGAATAAAAACAGGCTGAAGTCTTGCCGGCTTACATGCCGGCAAGACGTTTGTATTTGATACGATGCGGCTGGCATGCCTCATCACCCAGACGCTTCTTCTTGTCCGCCTCATAATCGGCAAAATTGCCCTCAAACCATTCCACGCGTCCTTCTCCTTCAAAGGCCAGAATATGCGTAGCGATACGGTCGAGAAACCAGCGGTCATGTGAAATCACGACAGCACAACCGGCAAAGTCCAGCAATGCTTCTTCCAGGGCACGCAACGTTTCGACATCAAGATCATTGGTCGGCTCATCCAGTAATAATACATTGCCGCCACTCTTCAGCATTTTCGCCAGATGCACGCGATTGCGCTCACCGCCGGAAAGTACCTTGATCTTTTTCTGCTGATCGCCGCCCTTGAAATTGAAGCGGCCGCAATAGGCGCGGCTGGACACCTCCACCTTGCCGAGATATATCGAATCGGCACCGCCGGAGATTTCTTCCCAGACCGTTTTCTCGCCATCCAGCGCATCGCGGGACTGATCGACATAGGATAGCTGCACCGTCTCCCCAACTGTCAAGGTGCCGGCATCCGGCGCTTCCTGTCCGGTGATCATGCGAAATAGTGTCGTCTTGCCGGCACCATTGGCGCCAATGACGCCGACAATGCCACCGCGCGGCAGGTTAAAATTCAGATTCTCCATCAGCACGCGATCACCAAAGCGTTTGAGTACATTTTCCGCACGAATAACGGTATCGCCCAGTCGTTCGGCCACGGGAATGAAAATCTGTTTCGTGGCATTACGCTCCTGTACCTCGCGACTGGCCAGCTCATCGAATGCTTTCAGGCGCGCCTTGGACTTGGCATGACGACCACGGCTGCCTGCACGCACCCATTCCAGTTCATGCTGTATGGCCTTGCGACGTGCCGTTTCCTGTTTTTCCTCAACGGCCAGGCGCTGTTCCTTTTGTTCCAGCCAGGCCGAATAATTGCCTTCAAACGGAATGCCCTGACCACGATCCAGTTCCAGAATCCAGCCGGCTACATTATCGAGAAAATAGCGGTCATGCGTCACGGCCACAACGGTACCTTTATAGTCATGCAAAAAGCGCTCCAGCCAGGCAATCGACTCGGCATCAAGATGATTGGTCGGCTCATCCAGCAAAAGCATATCCGGACTGGATAATAGTAAACGACACAACGCCACACGTCGGCGCTCACCGCCGGAGAGTTTCGTCACATCGGCATCCCAGTCCGGCAGACGCAGTGCATCAGCGGCAATTTCCAGTTTGCGTTCCATATCCCATGCATCGGCGGCATCGATAGCATCCTGCAAACGTCCCTGTTCCTCGATCAGCGCATTCATTTCTTCATCGCTCATCGGCTCGGCAAAACGTTCGGAAATGGCATTGAACTGATCAAGCAGAGCCTTCGTTTCAGCCATCCCCTCCTCAACATTGCCACGCACATCCTTGTTCGCATCCAGTTCTGGTTCCTGCGGCAAATACCCTACCTTGATGCCCGGCGCCGGCCTGGCTTCGCCAATAATATCCGTATCAAGGCCTGCCATGATTCTCAGCAGCGTGGATTTTCCTGCACCATTTAAACCCAGTACACCAATTTTGGCGCCCGGAAAAAAGGACAGATAGATATTTTTCAGAATCTCCCGTTTGCCGGCAACCATCTTGCCTGCGCCCTGCATCGTATAGATATACTGATAATCGGCCATTGCATGCTCCTGTTCGCGCTTTGTTTCATCAACAAGCGGCGGCATGCTATAAGCATGCTCTCCTCACGCCCAGCAATGTTTCGCACTGTAGCCAAACGAAGTTCTGTGCATAATATCGCGCCACGGGAGAAACAGACACATGGGTAACAGATTCAACGAAAAGATCATCATGATTACAGGTGCATCCGACGGCATCGGTCGCACCGTGGCCGTCGCACTGGCCAGCGAAGGCGCCAATATCATTGCGCTGGGACGTAATGAGGAAGCACTGGAAGCAACCCAGCAACGCTGTGAGGAAGCAGGCGGACGCTGCCTGTGTGTGCCGTTCGATCTGTATCAGTTTGACGATTACGGCAAGCTTTTCCTTGCCCTGAAGGATCAGGTCCCACATCTGGACGGACTGGTACATTGTGCCGGCGAGATCAGTCGCTGCACACCCATGCAGTATGTCAAAAGTGACGACTTCCGCAAAATGCTCGACATCCATCTGGCCGCACCCAATCTGCTGACACAGATTATGCTGCCCCTGCTGCGTCGTGCCAAAGCTGCATCGATTATCTTCACAAGCTGTGATATGGTCAGTGAGGATTTACCCAACTGGCAGGGCTATGGTCTGGCCAAACGTGCGCTAGCCTATGCCGCTGCCATGTGGCAGGCCGAGCATCCGGATGCGCCCTATCGTTTTAATACACTGAATCCGGGCAAGGTGCGTACCGAACTGTTCCGTCGTACCTACGGCGGCATGCATCCGAAAGAAGTGCCTCCCCCGAGCAGTGTAACGGGGGCCTACCTTTATCTGCTGGGCGATGCATCCAAAACCGTTCGCGGCCAGACATTACATGCCAGAGAACTACGGGCAAAACTCAACGAACAATGATCATTTTCGCTTACCATACTGCCTGAGCAAGCGGATTAAGCTGTCTATCTGTTTTCCTTCGGCGCGCATATCCATAAGAATCTGTTTGGCCGGTATTGTCTTGCCGAAATAGGCGTGATTCCAGCCCTCCCTAACGCTGATCTTCGCACCCTCCAGGGCAACACCACCGAACACGCCGACACTTTTTGAGTACGATAACACCTCAGCATTCATTTTTTTATCTGTCGCACTCTGGCCTGCGCCCTGCCCTGCAGGGCCAGCCGCAACGGACATATCCGCGCCCAGCGTCACTTCATTTTTCAGCAGGCCGTCCATGCCTCGTTCCGAACGAATCACCAGTAATACATCCGAGCCCTTAACACCGGCCTGCAGGCCGAATGAAATCGAACTGATGCGGTAGAATGCCGGTCCATACCAGATATCCGAATGTGGATCGTGACGCAAAATCAGCCCATCACCCACTTCTCCACCCAACAGAAAACCGGCTTTCACAACACCAGGAAAAATCGCAATACCTGCAGCATGATGCACCAAAGGAGGTGCTATCATGGCTTTCTCTGCCGATAATAACGCCTCCACCACACGGATCGATTCTGCGATAACCTTGCCCGTCTTTTTCACATCATCGCCTGCAACGGAAATGCCTGCCATACTTACCATCATCGCCACCAGTAATATCATCCGCCCTGAATAAAACATGCTGCCGCTCCTTAAGCTATCCGCTTGTTTCCATTATAAACGAATCTGCTATCGGCTGCGAATTAGCGAATCCATGGATGAGTTCTTGCTGCGTTGCAGCTATGATCGCGCCCATGTCTACACAAGCGGATCTATCCATCGAATTTGCCGGTCTGACGCTGCGAACCCCTCTCGTACTATTGTCGGGTTGTGTCGGTTTCGGTGATGAATACACGCGCATTGAGGATTATCGTCATACCGATGTTGGCGCCATCATTCTCAAAGGAACAACGCTGGAACCCAGGCTTGGCAATGCGCCGCATCGTGTTTATGAAACGCCTGCGGGCATGCTCAATGCCATTGGCCTGCAAAATCCTGGCGCACGCCATGTTGTAGAACATATCCTGCCCCGGCTACCGCATGATGAAACGACCTTCTGGGCCAATGCCAATGGCACCTCACCAGAAGAATATGCTGAGGTCGCCCGTATTTTTGATGATTCCCCCGTCACGGCCATTGAAATCAACATCAGTTGCCCCAATGTGAAAGCGGGCGGCGTGCATTTTGGCAACGATCCGCAAATGGCCGCGCGCGTCGTTGAAGCCATGCGCCCGATGACACGCAAACCCCTGATCACCAAGCTCTCACCCAACAGCGCTGATATTGCCGAAACGGCCCGACTGGTCATTGAAGCCGGTTCCGATGGTCTGTCCGTCATCAATACACTGGTCGGTATGGCCGTGGACATCGAGCGCCGCAGGCCTGTCATTGCCAATGTATCCGGCGGGCTGTCCGGCCCTGCCATCAAACCGGTGGCGTTATGGAAAATCCACCAATGTCGTCATATCGCTCAAAAACACGACATCCCCATCCTTGGTCAGGGCGGCATCTGCCAGGCCACGGATGCCATCGAATTTGCGCTGACTGGTGCTACGGCCATCGGGCTGGGAACGGGCCTGTTTTATGATCCGCTTTTATGCGGTAAAATGCTTGACGGTATTCGCGCATATCTGCAACGCCATGATATCTCCTCTTTCAGCCAACTGGTTGGCACTCTTGAACTCCCTTAAATATGTTCTGATACCCTTCCTGCTGGGCCTGTGTATTCCCTGTCCAGGCCATGCCGGAACACTGTCCATTATCAGTGAGGCCCGCTGGGTTAACGTTGCAACGGTTATTGATGGCGACACCTTTCATACCGACAAGGGCGAAAAAATCCGCCTGCTCGGCATCAATACACCGGAAACCATGCATGATGACGAACCCGGTCAGCCGCTTGGTCAAACGGCCAAAAGACGTCTTCAGTCATTAATCGGGGGGGGAAACCGTGCAACTGGAGTTCGATCGCGATAAACGTGATAATTATGGCCGCCTGCTGGCTCAGGTCTATCTGCGTGGGCAGTGGATTAACGGCATACTGGTCGAAGAAGGACTGGCACACGTTTATACCTTTGCCCCCAATTTCAAATGGGCATCAGCATTGCTTGATAAAGAAAAAAAAGCCCGCACACACAAAGCGGGCATCTGGGCCACAACACGCTTTGCCGTGCTTCAGGCCACACGCCTGAAGCATACCCATATCGGTCAATTTCGCCTTATTCAGGGCCTGACTGACAAGCCTGAAGACTGGCAATTTCGCATGGCCCGACTGCATGTCACTGTTCCTCGCAAATATCGTCAGTATTTTAACAAGCCGCTGAGATTCAAACATG
>CAZTGM010000041.1:0-16812 GCA_964613235.1 uncultured Zetaproteobacteria bacterium
GTGGTCATTATCGACATGAGCGATGTGCCGATGATCGACATGACAGCTATGGTAGCCATGCAATCCATCATCAACAATCTGTCCGCCAAAGGTATCGCGTTGATCTTTTGCGGCATGGCAGATGATGTGCGTGCCAAACTGGAACGGGTGGGCATTCTTGGAAGCGCGCAGTTTGCGTGCGAGAAATCGTTGCCTGATAGTCTTACCACGGCTCGCGCATGGCTTGGCGAGGCAAATTCGACCGACAAGCGGTAGGCCCATCGGAAAGTGATTGCTCGTCAGGCTTTCTTGACGAACTCCGATTTCAGCCCCATCTGGCCGATGCCGGGGATCTTGCAGTCGATATTATGATCGGAATCCACCAGGCGAATATTTTTGACCTTGGTTCCCACCTTGGCCACGGATGACGAACCCTTAATTTTCAAATCCTTGATGATGGTGACCGTATCGCCATCATGCAGCACTGTGCCATGAGCATCGCGCACCACAAAGCCACTTTCTTCGGCAGCACTCGCATCGGCTTCCGTCCACTCATGCGCGCATTCAGGACAAACAAACATACCACGATCTTCATAGGTATATTCGGAATTGCACTTCGGGCAATGGGGCAGTCCGCTCATTTGGTCACCTCAAATCACATCCCCTGCAAACAGGGCGTTTTTACGTTCGCGCGCATTGTCTGCCCGTCAGGGGACGATTGCAAACATTATCCCCATTCCGGCCAGAAAGGATATATTCACCCCAAACACCCCGCTGCACATCCCGGGCAAACTTGTTAGCGTTCACGGCCTACAGGAATTTGCCCGGTATGGAGTGATTAAATTGAAAGTACTGGTAATCGGCGGCGGTGGCCGCGAACATGCATTATGCTGGAAGCTGAAACGCTCCGCTTCGGTGGACGAGGTCATTTGTGCGCCGGGCAATCCAGGCATTGCCCGCGATGCACGCTGTATTGCCATCGGCGCGGAAGATATCGACGGATTGATGCAACTGGTGCGTGATGAACAGCCTCGTCTGGTCGTCATTGGTCCGGAAGCACCGCTGGTGAAAGGACTGGCCGATCGCCTGCGTGCCGAGGGCATTGCCGTTTACGGTCCTGATCAGGCAGCAGCCGAACTGGAAGGCAACAAGGCCTTTTCCAAGGCACTGATGGCCGAAGCCGGCGTACCAACGGCCAGATTTGAAACCCATACCGATGCCGATGCCGCCGAAGCATGCATCCGTGCCTGGGGTGCACCGATTGTGGTCAAGGCATCGGGGCTTGCTGCCGGCAAAGGCGTTATTGTGGCACAAAGCGTGGAAGAAGCCGTGATCGCAGCACGCGATATGCTGTCCGGCAATGCCTTCGGTGATGCCGGCTCACAGGTGGTCATCGAGGAATGTCTGATCGGCGAGGAGGCATCCTGCCTGTTCATTGTTTCCGGTGACACGATTCTGCCGCTGGATTCCAGCCAGGACCACAAGGCCCTGCACAATGGCGACCAGGGACCGAACACCGGCGGCATGGGTGCTTATTCACCGGCACCCTGCGTCACGCCTGACATTGCTGAAGCAGTGCTGGAGACGATTGCGCGACCAATTATCGCCGCCCTGAAAGCACGGGGAGAAGAATTCATCGGCACACTTTATGCCGGCGTCATGCTGACCGAAGACGGGCCGAAAACACTGGAGTTCAATGTGCGCTTCGGTGATCCGGAATGTCAGCCACTGATGAGCAGGCTACGCTCCGATCTGGGTGAATTATTGCTGGCTGCCGCCGAAAAGCGACTGCATGGCATGACGCTGGACTGGGATCCGCGGCCAGCCCTGTGTGTCGTTGTTGCTTCCGAAGGTTACCCCGGAAGCTTTGAAAAAGGGCAGGTCATCGGCGGACTGAATGCTGTTGAGGCCGCCGGAACAACGATATTCCATGCTGGCACGGCCGAAAAAGACGGTGCGATCGTCAATGCCGGCGGTCGCGTCCTTGGCGTTACGGCACTGGGGGATTCAGTAGCGAATGCCCAACAGACGGTTTATGCCGCATTACAGAAACTGGACTGGACTGGCGGTTTTTATCGCACCGATATCGGCTACCGGGCCATCGCCCGCGAGGAGGGATAACATGGAAGCAATCAAGGTATTAATTCTGATGGGCAGCAAATCTGACCGCCCGATCATGGACAAGGCGGAAGCCGTGCTGCGTGACTTCAACGTGCCGTTTAAAACACTGATTCGTTCCGCGCATCGCACACCGGAAGCCACCATCGATGCCGTCAAAAGCGCTGAGGCAGCCGGATGCCAGGTGTTCATCTGTGCTGCCGGCATGGCCGCACACCTGGCCGGTGTCGTTTGCTCGAAAACCGTGCGGCCGGTCATCGGCGTGCCGATTGCCGCAGGCCCCCTGCAGGGTAAAGATGCGCTGCATTCCACAGTCATGATGCCGCCAGGCCTGCCAGTGGCCACGGTCGGTATCAATGGTGCCAAAAATGCGGCACTGCTGGCCGTCCAGATCCTGGCACTGCATGATAAAACACTCACAACCAGCCTGCTCGATGACCGCAAGGCACAGGCCGAGGCCATTCTCGCTGACGCCGATTAACACCCGACTGGAAGCACTTGCCGCTGCAGCATGTCTGCGACGCGGCGGCATGATCGCGCATCATACGGCCACGCTGCCCGGCGTGGCCGTATGTCCTGAGGCATCGACCCTGCAACAACTGCAGCGATTCAAGCAACGCTCAGGACCTTTCCTGTTACTGGCCGCCGATACGAGCACGGCTCTGAAGCTGGCGCGTTATATTTCACCCATATTACGCCGGATGGCACGGCAATCATGGCCCGGGCCGCTAACGCTGGTGTTCCCGGCCAAACCCGGCTTGCCACAGGCCTGTTATCGGCAGGGCTGCATCGCCGTGCGTGTGGATCCATCGCCGCAATGCCGCTTGCTGGCCCGCCTGTGCGGCGGCCTGATCGTATCCGCCAGCCTGAATCGACGCCGCCAGGCGCCCATGCAACTCAACCATGCCCGAATCATGCGCCTGCATCGACATCTGAGTGGCCGTATCCTCTCCGGTCAGGCTGCAGGTACGCCTTCGCGCATTCTGCGCATCCGGCGCAACCGGATGACCGTGCTACGCGACTAGCCGGATTTTTCACGAACCCCATACGAAGAGGCGAAGAAAATCTCATTGGATCATGGACTTATGCCCGTTTCAAGGTTTTTCGCGCGGCGAGCTTCGCATGTCGCGGCGCGTGGCTGGTCCATGCGGACACAGGATGCACACCTTTAGCCGCGTAACATAGCTACGGCTATGTTCCTTACCTGTATATGCAGCCCGATCCCACCTGTCCTGCGCCATCCATCCGCGAGCTCGTGAAAAATCCGGGCCAGAGTCTGTTCATCGCCTTTTGCCAAATCACAAAAAGCCTCACTTTCCCGACAGGCGTACAGATTCTCCCAAAACCGGCACGTGCTCTCATGAAAATTTCGGGCTAACATGCCGCCCATGAATTCATTTGGCACATTCGCAAAAACAATCTGGACACGTCTGGGTTCGATGTCACTGGCGGTCATTCTGCTGGTGGTGCTCTCCATCGCCTCTGTCATCGGCACCGTACTGCTACAGAATCAGAGCCAGGCCGACTACCTGCAACAGTTCGGCCCGTTATGGTACTGGACATTCCGTTCGCTTGGCCTGTTCGACATGTATCATTCCTGGTGGTTCCTGACCCTGCTCGGCTTCCTGATGCTGTCCTTAAGCGCATGCCTGTGGCGCAATATTCCGCGCATGCTCAAGGAAATGAAAAACCGGCGACCGCACCTGACCGAACGCGCCATTGCGCGTTTTCGCTTTAAGCAGCAATGGCAAACGCATGATGCCGATGCGCTGGTATCCACATTCAGAAAAACGTTGCATGGCTGGGAGTTCCGTGAAACGGAGGAAAACGGCACGCACTATATCCGTGCGGACAAAGGCCGCTGGAACAAATGGGGCTATATTCTGGTGCATAGCGCCCTGTTGATTATTCTGATCGGCGGCTGGACCAGCGTTCAGTTCGGTTTCCGCGGCGATATGTCCGTGCCGGAAGGGCATTCGGAAAGCGAAATCAGCTTCCTGAAAGGAACCAGCCGGGAATACATGAAAATGCCGTTCGAAGTGCGCTGCAACTCGTTCAATATTGAATTTTTCCCTACCGGTGCACCCAAGGAGTTCCGCAGTAATCTGACCATTATCGATCATGGCAAGGAAGTGCTGACGCAGGATATCATCGTTAACGAACCATTATACTACAAAGGCGTGCGCATTTACCAAGCCAGTTTCGGCGATGGCGGCTCTGCTATCCGTTTCAAGCTGTTCCATCTGGATGGTTCGCAAAAAACCGGGATCATCGATACACATGTGTACGAAACATGGAAGGATGAAAATAATGGCACCTCCATTGAAGTTACGGACTTCAAACCATTCAATGTGGAGAATATGGCCGGCCCCGGCGAACCCAAGGACTTCAGGGATCTTGGCCCGGCTGTGGAGTACATTCTGCGCGGCCCCGACCTGAAGCCGGTAAAGATCAAGGCATTCATGAACCCCTTTGTCGACGGCGATGGCGTCAATCAGGGATCATTCATGCTCGTCTCACTTAGTGGTGATGTTGCGGACTACAAACCATTTGCGCTGGGTATCGACCTGAGCAACGAACAGGAATGGCAACTGTTTCATGCCTTCTTCCAGCATCTGTCCGACAGCAATATTCAGGACAAGAAAAAGCGTAATCTGCTGGCCTTCAAGGCCGCCATGAAGGATGTTTATGGTGACAAGCTGCCGAAAAATTTCCAGCAGATCGCCATGCGTACATTGCAGGCGGTCAGCATGCTGCCGCAATTGCCGTGGCCCTATCTGCCCATGCTCGAGGACTTCGATCAGGTATATTATACCGGCCTTCAACTGGCACGCGATCCGGGTATGAACATCGTCTGGGTAGGAAGTGCTTTGCTGGTTATCGGCATGTGCATCATGTTCTATATGCCGCACCGCAAACTGTGGCTGGTCATCAAGGCAGACGGAAACGTGCATTTTGTCGGCATGGTCAACCGTAATGAGATGGCTTTTTCGGATACATTTAATGATATCTTCATGAAGATTTCCCAAGGATCGGCATAATCCGATATCATCAACCAAAGGAGAGGATATGACAGCAACAACCGCTGATGCTTCATGGATGGCATCACTGAATCAGGGCAAAATCGGCTTCACGCGTTTCTGCACTTATCTGGGCCTGATTCTGGGCATTTCTGCCATGGCCATGTTTGGCGGCAATGGCTACAATGAAGACGCCTTTCTGCTGCAAATTCTGAGCATGCAGGGCGTGCTTTGGGGCGGCACCGGCGCCCTGCTCGGACTGGCTTCCGGTGCCATACTGGGAACATTAAAGCCTTCCCTGAACGAATCCCGCTTTGCACTGAACACGGTTCCCTGGCTGGACGGATTCCTGCTGATGGTTTTGCTGGCCATGATCTGGAGCCTGTTCGAACCTGCTCCGACACAAATTAACTACGAGGATCAGTCCAACCTGATCTCCGGCAACATCATTATGGCCATGAATGTCATTTTTATCTTCTCCGCCGTCAGCTATATCGCCTACCTGTTTGCACCGGAATCGTTCATCGGGCGCGTGGCAACGCTTTCAGCCTATGCCGGTGTCTTTGCCGGCGGCTCGGCACTGTTGCTGCGCTGGTACGAATCCTATCTGCTGGATCTGGAAATCGGCCATGCCCCGGTATCTAACCTCTATGAAGTATTCATCCTGCTGTTCTGCGTCACCTGCGCCGTCTATCTGACACTGGAACGTCGCTATCAGGCCAAGGCCATGGGCGCGTTTGTCATGACACTGGTGTCCGCCGGCGTGTTCTTCGGCATCTGGCTGGATTCCATCGGCCAGGGCGATATCAAGCCATTGGTACCGGCCTTGCAGTCCTACTGGATGAAAATCCATGTGCCGATGAACTTTGTCGGCTATGGCTCCTTTGCCGTAGCATGCGGCGCCGGTATGGCCTATCTGTTCCGCCACCGTCTGGAAAGCAAGGGTGGCTCATCGCGTATGCTGGCCATTTTCCCAACACTGGATCAACTCGACCAACTGGCTTATAAAGCCGTTGCCATCGGCTTCCCGGCCTTTACGCTGGCGACAATTCTGGGGGCTGCCTGGGCTGCCGAAGCATGGGGCGGATACTGGTCCTGGGACCCGAAAGAAACCTGGGCGCTGATTGTCTGGCTGGTTTACGGCGCCTATCTGCATGCACGTGTTTCACACGGCTGGCATGGCAAGGCGCTGGCATGGTGGGCAGTTGCAGGTTTCCTCGTTACCGTGTTCTGTTTCCTGGGCGTGAATATGTATCTCTCCGGCCTGCATTCATACGGCCGTCTGAGCTAACCCACCCGTCTTTCGATTGAACAAGGCGAACCCTGCGGGTTCGCCTTGTTTCGTTATCACTTGGCGAATGTGCGATCCCTATCTATACTCAGCTTCAGCGACACGGATGGTTTTGTCGCAACGCACCCGGGGAGAAATACACCATCATGAGGCCTTTACGTAAAATCATTTTTCCTGCCGCAGGTCATGGCACTCGCTTTCTGCCGGCTACCAAGGCCAGCCCGAAAGAAATGCTGACCATCGTCAACAAACCGTTGATCCAGTATGCCGTCGAGGAAGCCATTGATGCCGGTATGGATCAGGTCATCATGGTTACCGGGCGTGGCAAACGCGCCATCGAGGATCATTTCGATGTCTCCTTTGAACTGGAGTCGGTATTGCGCAGTAACGGCAAGCATCAGCAGTTTGAACAGGTGTCCCAAATCTCCCGTATGGTGGAAATCATCTATGTGCGACAAAAAATGGCCCTGGGCCTGGGCCATGCCGTGCGTTGCGCCGAACACTGGATTGAGGATGAACCGTTCGGCGTTTCCCTGGCGGACGAACTGATTATTCACGATATACCGGCCATGCAACAGCTCAGGGAAGTGCATGAACGGACAGGCTGTTCGGTGCTGGGGCTGCTGGAAGTGCCTCTCGAACATGTATCCCGTTATGGCATCGTTGCCTATGAACAGGAGAGCGAGAATTTGTTCCGCCTGACGGACATGGTGGAAAAACCATTACCGGATCGTGCGCCATCGCGCTATGCGATTGCCGGCCGCTATATCTTCACCCCTCGCCTGATGGAATTACTGAAAGAGGCCACACCCGGCGCCGGTAATGAAATCCAGTTGACGGACTCCATTGCCCGGCTGGCCCGCGAAGAGCCTGTTTACGGTGTTGTACTGCAAGGACAGCGCTTTGATGCCGGCACACCGCTGGGGTTCCTGCTAGCCAATGCCACACTGGGACTGGCTGATCCGCAATTCGGCCCCGAATTGCGCAAACATCTGGAACAACTGATCTGCCGCTAACGGCTGCCGGCAGGTTTCTCATCAGTCCGACAGCCTGCTAGCCTCGAGGCTCATGATGCATGCTCCGAATAAAGCGCAAATGATGCCGAATATGCTGGCACTGGATCTGTCATATGGTGCGGCAGAGCTGGCCCTGCAGACAGATCAGCGCACTTACCATGAACAAGGTGTGCCGGGACGCACACATTCCACCGACCTGCTACCCATGCTGGAGAAATTGCTTCAACGCGGTGGTATCGACTGGGGCCAGCTGGACATGTTCGCGCTGGTTACCGGCCCAGGCTCCTTCACCGGCCTGCGCATTGCAGCCGCCACCCTTGCCGGCCTGAACAGCAGACTGCAACTGCCCGTATTACCATTGTCTGCGCTGGCCGTGACCGCCATGCAGAGCGAATATGCACAACCGCTGTATGTTTGCGAGGATGCACGCGCCGGCGAATGCTATGTCGGCCATTATCATCAGGGCCAGCCGCTGGCAGATGACCGTTGCATGACATGGCAGGAACTTGCCGAACACATGCCGCAGGGTGCATCGTTCGCGGCCCGGCAGGAGCCGCCGCAACCGCTGCAGGGTTACACGCGGCTGGCGCTGAGTATGCCGCGCGGAATCGCCATGCTGCAACTGGCCGCCATACAACTGGCCAGCTTGCAAGGCTCCGTTGAACAGTTGCCGCGCTATCCGATGCCCACATATCTGCAACCATCGCAGGCGGAACGCCATGCAGGAGATCATTGATGCGAATTCTGTTTGTTTGTCTGGGCAATATCTGCCGTTCACCGCTGGCGGAAATCATCGTACGCGCCGAAGCTGAACAACGCGGCATGGCCGATCAGTTGACCCTGGCCTCGGCCGGCACCGGCGACTGGCATATTGGCCATGGTGCCGATCAAAGATCAATCGCCATTGCCCGAAAATATCAGCTGGATCTCAGCCGGCACCGTGCCCGTCAAATCACGGCATGCGGCATTGCCGACTGGGACTGGTTTGTGGCCATGGACCGCAACAACCGGCAGGATCTGCTGGACATGGGCGCGCCTGCCGAACGAGTGCTGCTCATGCGCCAGTTTGAATCAGACGATGAACGGGATATACCCGACCCTTATTACGGAGGCCCTGAAGGCTTCGATCAGGCCTATCAAATGCTGCACGACAATGCCGGAAGAATCCTCGACTTTCTGGCGCGTCAGGGCCGGTAATCCTGCGGATCAATGTCGTATTTCCGCAACAGCTTGCGCACGGTATTACGGTTCAGCCCCAGCATATCCGACACCCGCAGCTGATTGCCATGGCACTGCTCCAGTGCCAGTTTCAATAACGGCGGCTCAATCTGCTCCAGCACATGCTGATGCAGATTGGAGGCCTTGGCATAGCCCAGTTGCATCAGATAATTGCGGGTACAGCGGGTCACCGCTTCAGACAATGTTTCCTCTTCCTCGCTGGAGCTGGCATGCCCCAGTGCCAGCGCCACATCGGAAAGCGTAATGCTGGAGCCGGGTGTAAGCACGGCCAGACGGCGCATAACATTCTTCAATTCGCGCACATTGCCCGGCCAGTTATGCTGCTCAAGCAGGCCAATGGCATCATCCAGCAGGATCGGCACCTGCATATCCAGCTCGCGTGCTGACTGGTCGAGCAGAAACTGAGCCAGCTCGCGAATATCATCCTTGCGTTCGCGCAATGGCGGGATATGCACAGGTATCACATTCAGGCGATAATACAGATCTTCCCGAAATTCCTTCTGCTGAATTTTCGTCGGCAAATTCTGGTGTGTCGCAGCCAGCAGGCGGACATTCACCGAACGCGCCTGATTGCTGCCCACTCGCTGCACCTTGCCCTCTTCCAGCACGCGCAGCAACTTGGCTTGCAGGGAAAGCGGCATATCGCCGATCTCATCGAGAAACAGTGTCCCGCCATCGGCCTGTTCAAAACGACCCGCGCGCGCCTTGTCCGCACCCGTAAATGCGCCTTTTTCATGCCCGAACAATTCGGACTCCAGCAGCTCGGCGGGGATCGCTGCCGTATTGATGGCCACAAAAGGACGCGAAGCACGCTGGCTCTGCTCATGCAATGCGCGGGCAACCATTTCCTTGCCGGTACCGGATTCGCCGGTAATCAGCACCGTAAGGTCCGATGCCGCAACCCGTCCCAGAATACGGAACAATTGCTGCATGGCCTGACTGCGTCCGACCAGCAACTGTTTCTGATCCGATGCCTCCGGTGCTTCCTGCTGTGCGGAAGGCTGAACACGATCCACCAGCATGCGCACTTCATCCAGATCAAATGGTTTAGGCAGGTATTCCATGGCCCCGCTCTTGAATGCCTGCACGGCATGATCGAACGTCGTTTCCGCCGTAAGCAGAATCACCGGCATGTCAAAAACATCATCCTCCAGCAATTGCATGCCATTGCCATCCGGCAGGTACACATCCAGAAATACCATGTCGATACGCTTCGGGCTGGCCAGCGCATCCATGGCTGCGGCCACCGTTTCGGCCTCGCTGACCTCCACACCCTTTTCATTAAGAACCCGCTTGAGAATCCAGCGAATGCCCTCGTCGTCATCAATAATTAACGCATGCATCCGTCATCGCTCCTTTTCACCGGCAGATGCAGAATGAAAGTTGTCCGTCCCGGCTCGCATTTCACACTGATCGTACCACCATGTTCCAACATCACCCGTTGCACCAGCGCCAGCCCCAGACCGCTGCCACGCTCCTTGCCGGTCACATAGGGTTCAAACAGGCGATCGCGCAAATCTTCGGGAACCGTGGAACCATCATTGGTAATGCGGATTTCCATAACCTTGCCTTCATGCCCCGGCAGTTTGACCGTAGGTGCCATGCGCGTCTGCCATTCGATATGACTGTCCGCAGCCTCCACGGCATTCTGCCACAGATTTTCCAGCGCCTGGCGCAAACGGCTGGTATGCACCAGCGTTTCCGGCAGACTCGGATCAAACACCCGGCTGACAAATACATGTTCGGGAAAATAGGTCACTTCCTGAATCAGGGCATGGATATTGGCCATTTCCATATTGATATCGGCTCGGGGGCCGACCTGCAGAAAGGCGTCAATGCGATCCCGAATACGATCCACGCTGGCCAGAATGCGCTGCAGCGCCTCTTTGCCATCATCGGGCAAAGGCTGCTCGGACAGCCATTGTGAAGCACCGCGCAATGCCGCCAGCGGGTTTTTCACCTCATGTGCCATTTCCAGTGCAATACGAGCAATGGCTTCGGCAATTTCATGGCGCTTGGTATGCTGCTCCACCTCGGAGCGGTGTGCTTCCGGCACAAACAAAACCGACATGCCGTACTCATGCGTGCCCAGATGCAGGGATACGGGAATATCCCGCTCGCGCATACGCATCTGATGATCGGATGCGCTGGAGTGCCGGGAAACACGATCCAACAGGCGCTCCACTTCCGAGGATGGTGCAAACACTTCCGATAAATGCAGGCCGAGTAGACGCCTGTCGGATTTATTCAGTGCTTCCTGTGCCGGCAGATTGCTGCGCAGAATGCGCGCCTCTGCGTCAAGCAGCAGCAATGGCAGCGGAATAATCGATAGCGGATAAAGCTCAGGCTGCACGCGCCAATATTCCGTGCGATACGGGCAGTGACAGGAAGTAGCGTTCGGCCATATCCAGTTGTTCCTGCCAGTCATGCAATTGCTGAAAGGCACTGCGGAACTCAGCCGAACCATGCAGACCCTTGCTGTACCACGGCACGTGCTTGCGCGCCAGTTTCGAGGCCGTGGCCCGCCCATGATGCTCGCACAAATGCTGCAGATGCTGATGTACCACGGCCCAGCGCTGTTCAGCCGTTGGTGGGGGCGGGGGGGGCTCGCCCAGCAGGGCTGCACGCACGTCCGCCAGTACCCACGGATTACCCTGTACCGCGCGTCCGACCATGACACCATCGCAGCCCGATGCAGCAATCATCGCTCGCGCGGAATCGGCATCGACAATATCACCGTTTCCGATCACCGGAATCGATACCGCCTGTTTGGCCAGGCCGATATCTTCCCAGCAGGCATGGCCATGGAACATCTGTGCGCGTGTACGACCGTGTACGGTCAGCAATTGCACGCCGGCATCCTCGGCAATACGCGCAATCGTCGCCACATTCTTGCTGCGATCATCCCAGCCGGTACGGATTTTCAGTGTTACCGGAACATCCACGGCATCAATGACCGCATCCAGCACCCGGCGTACAAGTTGCTCATCCCTGAGCATGGCCGAGCCGGCAAGCTGTTTGCAGATTTTCTTCACCGGACAACCCATATTGATATCAACAAAATCAGCGCCATGATCCACAGCCCATTGCGCAGCCTGACGCATATAATGCGGATCGGAGCCGGCAATCTGGATGGCAACCGGATGTTCGTCCGCATCAACCTGTACGATTTTCTGCGTGCGCGCACGTTTCATATCCACGGCACGGGATGCCACCATTTCCGTTACCGTCAGGCCGATGCCGAACTGGCGACATACGCGCCGAAACGGCAGGTCGGTAATACCGGCCATCGGTGCCAGTACCAGTGGTACATCAATATTATAACAGCCCAGGCGAAAACCGGGCAACAACCGTGTTTGGTGCATAAGCTCCTTCATCTTTTGCCTAATAAATGGGCAATCATACAGAGTTTCCCTACCGACTCCAGCAAAGCCTTGCCGCAGCCTGCCAACAGCGACAGGCTGCGGGCCATGCACAAACGCTCCATTCACTGGCCCAGCGTCCGTTTCCTGCTTTCGGTTGCCGACGGCGGGGCATTCCCCGATCTGGGCCTGCCGCAAATTGCCGTCGCCGGCCATTCCAATGTGGGAAAATCCACGTTGCTCAATGCCCTGTTCGGCCGCAAGGGGATGGTCAAAACGTCGAAAAGTCCGGGCTGTACACGCCTGCTGAATATCTTCGAAGTAGACGGACAATGTGCCGTCGTCGATCTACCCGGTTATGGTTTTGCGCGTGCGCCCAAATCCGAACAGCGCCGCTGGGCCACGCTGATTGAACACTATTTGTCACACAACCCCGATCTGGCCTTGGTACTGACACTGCTGGATATCCGCCATGGCCCGAAAACCTCCGACCTGCAATTGATCGAATGGCTGAACAGTGCCGGGATCCGCTGGCTGCCTGTGGCCACCAAGGCCGACAAGCTTTCCGGTAATGCGCGCTGCAAACGCCTGCGTGAAATGACCGATGCACTGGGAGGGATGCTCAAACCATTACCGACATCTGCCAGCAGCGGCATGGGTATTGATAGCCTCCGTCGTACACTGGAGGATGAACTGGGTGCCGTGTCCGGGGAAGCCCTGCACCAGTAACACCCTGTCAGCTTCAGGCCAATCAACGCCTTGAAGCTGACAGAGACGACATACATTCAGACTGATTTCAGCTTAACCATATAATGTTCGGACATGCAAAAAGCCAATATCGAAGTATGGGATCCAGCCCTGCGCCTCTTTCACTGGTTGCTCGTCGCTTCATTCGCCTCATCCTGGTGGTCTGAAGGCAAGGATATTCGTATGCATGTGATTGCCGGAACCACAATAGGGGGCCTGCTCGTTTTTCGCCTCATCTGGGGCGTCATCGGTACCCATTATGCCCGCTTTGCAAGCTTTCGTCCTTCTCTGACGGAGATTATCCGCCATGCCCGGCAGTTGCTTGACCTGAAGGGTGAAAATTATCCTGGCCATACACCTATCGGCAGCATCATGATCTATCTGTTAATGACCTGCCTGCTCCTGATTGCCATGACCGGAACCGCTCTGGCGGGATTACAACTGGGACTGGGGCCTTTGGCAGGAATCATGATCGATTTCCGGACAGAAACACAGATCGGCCTGTTTCATGCATGGCTGGTCGATCTCACGCTGGGACTGATTGCCGTCCATCTGGCCGGCGTGGTAGTCGAAAACCTGTTGCAACACAACAACCTGATCATGGCCATGATTCATGGCAAAAAACACCTCGGGAGGAATTCAGCATGAACGCTCTATACCTGCTCGTACTCATCCTGTTCAGCATGCCAGCCCTCGCATCCGAACAGGTAATACAGGAACGTTTGAATCACTATCAGGATGAGGGTGCCAAAAGTTTTTCCGCGCAGCACGGCAAGGCATTGTGGCAACAGCCCCATATGCGTACCGATCTCGGCAAGGAGGTTAGCTGCGCTTCATGTCATGGTGCAGATCTGCATCAAAAGGGCAAACATTTGCGAACAGGTAAAGCCATTGAGTCTATGGCACCCAGTACAAATCCCACACGACTGAGTGATGCCACCAAAATAGAGAAATGGTTTAAACGCAATTGTCAGTGGACATGGGGACGTACATGCACAGCCCAGGAAAAGGGCGACATTCTGGTTTTTCTGAAATCACTTTAAGGAGCTTGATATGAGTCAAAAACGTTTAATCGGCATGTTCTTGCTGGCGGGATGTGTTTTACTCTCGTTGAGTACCCTTGGCTGGAGCGATGAGGATGAACGCTGGGAACATGAGGAAGAGTACAGCTTTTGGCAGCAAAGCAGTGATATTCCGCCGGTAACAAGCAAAACGTATGAGACGGAATGTTCCGCATGCCATTTTGCCTATCCTGCCGGATTGCTGACAGAACGCTCCTGGGTTCGCATCATGCAGACACTGGATAAGCATTTTGGCGATAATGCCAAACTGGATACAAAAACATCGAATGAAATATTGAACTATTTGCGCGGACACGCTGCAGATCACATTCCCAACCGTTTCAGCCGCAGTCTGCTACGTTCGCTCGGACCGGATGAAACACCTCTGCGTATTAGCGAAACGGCCTTTTTTCGACATAAACACAGGGAAATCCCTCCGCGCATGGTCGCCAATAATCCCGATGTGCGCTCCTTCTCCAATTGTGTAGCATGTCACAGCATGGCGAAAAAAGGCATATTCAATGAGCATGACGTTCACATTCCCGGCTTTGGTGCCTGGGAGGATTGATCCTTTCAGCAGCAGGCTCGTGCCCGGGCTGGCTCTGGGCCTGCTGATCTGGCTTGTAACCCTTGCTCCGGCAAGGGCCGATGATGCGGATCGCGCACGCCTGTTGCATGACACAGACAGTATTCTGTCATTATCGGATATTCTGCAGCGTATCGATCACACACACCAACAGCGCATCCTCGACGTGGAGCTTGAGGAAGAGCATGGCAGAATCATGTATGAAATCGAACTCATGGATGAACAGCATCATATCCGGCATCTGGAAATCGATGCGCATACGGGGAAAGTACTTCGCCGTGGAGCACCATAATGCGCCTGCTGCTGATCGAAGATCATGTTGAACTCTATCGGGAATTGCGCGAGCAACTGCAACAGGCCGGCTTTGCCGTGGACTGTGCCACGGAGGGTACCGAAGGACAATTCATGGGTGAAAGCGAACCCTACGATATCATCATCCTTGATCTGGGCCTGCCGGATATCTCCGGGCTGGGTATTCTTAAGGCATGGCGCCGGCAGCACATAAAAACACCGGTACTTATTCTGACGGCCCGTGACGCCTGGCACGAAAAAGTCGATGGGTTTCGTGCCGGAGCCGATGACTATCTGACCAAACCATTCCATTTTGAAGAACTGCGGGTGCGCCTCCATGCTCTGCTCAAACGCTCCGTCGGCATGGGCGGCAACGACATCGCCATTGGCCGGCTAAAACTGGACGAATTCAGCCAGAGTGCCCAGTGGTCTGCAGCAGATGGAACCCGTAATATTATCCTCACAGGCATCGAATTCCGCATACTCCGTTATATGATGTTGCATCCCAAACATATCGTCTCGGCCAGCCAGCTTGTCGAACACGTCTATGATTTCAATGCAGAAAAGGAAAGCAATGTTATCGAGGTCTATATCAGTCGCCTGCGGAAAAAGCTTGGCAAAAATATCATTTGTAACCGACGCGGACAGGGCTATTACCTGAACCTCGATGCGTTGCATGCCACACACTGATGTATTCCTTGCATCAGCGGCTGACCCTGAGTCTGGCTGCCAGCCTGGCATTGTTTTTTATTGCCCAGACCGCGCTGATCGGCCGCGAAGTGGAGTCGCTTAGCGAACAAAACCTTCTTTCCCGCCTGCATCATGATCAGGAGACGATTCTGGCAGCCTTAAGCTGGCAGCCGCCAGCACCTCCCAGCCTCAACACACAGCGCATACCCGAGATTTATAAACGGCCATTTTCCGGCCATTACTACCAGCTCGATTTCGGCACATCCACGCTATATTCGCGCTCTCTCTGGGATGAAACCCTACCTATTCTGCATGAAACCGTCGCACATGATATTCCCGGTCCCTCCGCCCAGCGCCTGCTGGTACTGACCCAAACGATATGGATGCATGGTCAGCCTGTACACATTCAGACGGCTGAAGATATATCGCATATGGAAACGGTAACATCCCGTTTTCAGCGTCACTTATTGCTGTTTGCTGCCATTGCCGTGCTGCTGCTGTTGCTGTTGCAAAGCTGGCTGATCCGCAATGGCCTCAAACCGCTGCAACGCATTCGTCAACAGCTTCGCCAGCTGGAACAGGGGGAAATTGACCGCGTTACGGTGCCGACACCGCGCGAAATCAAACCACTGGTTGAGGAAATCAATCGCCTGGTCCAGTTGATACGCAGTCGCATCAACCGTTCCCGTCATGCACTGGGGGATCTCGCCCATGCAGTCAAAACGCCACTGGCGGTCATGGGACAAATACTGCAACGACAACCGGTCAGTCAGGATAGCAAGCAATTATGCGAACAGCTGCAACAAATCGAACAACGTATTCAACGAGAGATGGCGCGTGCCCGGACCGCCGGCAGCTCACCAGGTGGCAACTGGTCGCAACCCGAACCGGATCTGCAGGACATCATCATGATGTTACGTCATATCTTTCCCAGCATTCATATTCAGCTAAATATGCCTGCCGGAATGGTCATTGCTGCAGATCGGGAAGATATGCTCGAGATCCTTGGCAACCTGCTGGAAAATGCCTGCAAATGGGCCAATTCGACCGTGCTATGCCATATCGAAAAAGCAGCGAGCCACCTGAAAATTTGTGTACAGGATGATGGTCCAGGCGTTGCCGAAGATGGATACGACAAACTGCTCGAACGTGGTGCCCGACTGGATGAGTCGCGTCCGGGACACGGCCTTGGTCTGGCCATTGTCCGCGAAATTGTCGATGCCTATCAGGGTTCCATCACCCTGGGACAATCCGAACAGCTGGGCGGTTTGAATGTTTCAATTCTGTTGCCCCAGCCATAAAAAAGTGGCGGCAGCCGAAGCTGCCGCCACACACAGAAGCCCTGTCCGGAAGAGAGATAGGAGGATGCGACAGGACCCTGAACTCAGGGCTTATTAAAAATGATATTTGGC
>CAZTGM010000042.1:0-16806 GCA_964613235.1 uncultured Zetaproteobacteria bacterium
GATGCTGTCGCGCAGCAAGCGGAATAGCTGACGGCTGGATTTGGGTGGTTTGTTGTGACGGAACTCCTGCTGTGCATTGCGCACCAGTTGCCGTATCTGGCCGGCTTCAGCCTGTGGATATTCGCGCATGAATTCGGTCAGCGCATCAGGGCCGTCGTGAATTAGCCGCTCGCGCCAGCGTTCGACCAGATGAAACAGTGCATTGGCCTCTGTTTCCTGACGTTTCAAGGCTTCGATCGTTTGTTCCAGCGCTGTAGTATCCATTTGGCGTAACAGTTTGCCGATATATTTGGTATGCCGTTTCCTGGCACCATGCTGACGCATTTGCGGTAGTTCGAGCAGTGCCTGATGCAGTTCATGCGGCAATTCAAGGGCGGCAAGTGCATCGCTATCCATATCGGCCAGTTTCTTGCCCAGATCAATCAGTGCCTGCGCCTCGCGCTTGAGCTGGCTTTTGTTGGGGCGCTCCTTGCCCCAGGCCTCATCATCGTCGGGAAGGTAGAAGTGATCAGACATGTTCGCGCGTCTTGTGGAACTGAATGTCCGGCCATTGTTCCATGATATAATTCAGTTTCCAGGCGCTGGGGGCCAGCAGGGTCAGGAAGCCGTCGCTGTCTTCGGCCAGACTGGCATCGAACTGACGCCGGAAATCAGCCAGTTTTCTGTCATCCTCGCAGCTGACCCAGCGGGCCACCTGGAAATCGGTCGCCACATAATCGGCATCGACATTGTATTCGGTTTTCAGCCGCTCTACGGTGACATCGAACTGCAACACGCCCACGGCACCGAGGATATAATCGCCGCCCATCAGCGTTTTGAACACCTGCACGGCACCTTCCTCGGAAAGTTGGACCAGTCCCTTGTGCAATTGCTTGCGTTTCATCGGATCTTTCAGGCGCACGCGACGGAACAGTTCCGGCGCGAAATTGGGGATGCCGGTGAATTTGAGCACTTCCTTGCTGGTAAAGGTATCGCCGATCTTGATTGTGCCGTGATTATGAATACCGATGATATCACCGGGCCAGGCCTCCTCGATATTGGCGCGATCCTGCGCCATGAACATCGTTGCCTTGGACAGGCGGATATCCTTGCCGATACGGTGATGCCGCACGCTCATGCCCTTGCTGAATTTGCCGGAACAGATACGGAAAAAGGCAATGCGGTCGCGATGCGCCGGATCCATATTGGCCTGCACCTTGAAACAGAAGGCAGAGAAACCCGGCTCTTCGGGGGTGACCATGCGTTGTTCAGCCTGCCGCGGGCCTGGCGGTGGCGCCAGCTCGACAAACGCATCGAGTAATTCACGTACGCCGAAATTGTTGATGGCGCTGCCGAAGAATACCGGCGTTTGCGCGCCGCTTAGGAAATGTTCCAGCTCGAACGGATTAGCAGCACCTTCCAGCAGTTCAATGCTTTCGCGTAGTTCGTCCGCCTGACTGCCCAGCAGCTCATCCAATTGCGGATCCTGCAGGTCGGCAATATGCACACTTTCAAAATCGCGCGTTTCTGCACCGGCGCGAAACAGGTGCAGTTCCTTGCGGTGCAGGTTGTATACGCCCCTGAATGCCTTGCCCATGCCGATCGGCCAGGACAGCGGCGTGCATTCAATCTGCAGCTTGTCTTCGATATCTGCCAGGATATCCAGCGGATCGAGGCCCTCGCGATCCATCTTGTTGATGAAGGTAACAATCGGCGTATTACGCATGCGGCAGACTTCCATGAGCTTTTCCGTTTGCGGCTCTACGCCCTTGGCGGAATCGATGACCATCATGGCCGAATCGACGGCCGTCAGCACGCGATAGGTATCTTCGGAAAAGTCCTGGTGGCCGGGCGTATCCAGCAGATTGATTTCAAAATCACGGTAATTGAATTTCATAACCGACGAGGCCACGGAAATGCCTCGTTCCTGCTCGATTTTCATCCAGTCGCTGGTGGCATGGCGGGCAGCTTTGCGTGCCTTGACCGCGCCGGCCATCTGGATGGCGCCGCCAAACAGCAACAGTTTTTCCGTCAGCGTGGTCTTGCCGGCATCGGGATGCGAAATAATGCCAAATGTGCGACGTTTCTGAATTTCTTCAAGCTGGCTCATGCTCACCTCATGCGAAAGTCGCCGAAGTGTAGCGATAACGGGGGGATTCTTCGAGGGGCGCAAAGAAAATGGGCAGGCGAATGCCTGCCCGCATATTCAGTAGAACCGGGATGTGGTTACTTTTCGATCGAGCAGGACAGTTCTTCCTCGATTTTGCCGGATTCCACTTCGTCAATGATCTTCTGGTAATGTTCGTTTACCGGGCAACCGCAAGTGTGCTGGGTAGTGGCGTGCAGGCGAGCCTGTTCGATATGCCACTGGGCAACTTTCAAATGCTGGTCAACATTCATGTCAATGTCTCCTTCCAATAGTCTGATGCATGAGGGCATGCATTTATTAATGTGCAATCCTGTCCAAAGTGTCGGGTGGCGTCCAGCCGTGATGACGATTAAACTTGGCTGATGCAGATACAGCAGGAACTTGCGACCTATTACCGCTGGTTGCGGCAATATGGCTATAATGACTCCCATTCAGGCAATATTTCAGTGCGCGAAGGGAATCGTTTCTGGATCACGCCGACCGGCGCTTGTGCGGATACACTGACGTCAGAGGATTTCATGGCCTGTCCGCTTGATGGCGATTTGCCGGCGGGCGTCTCGGGTGATGCGGCATTGCATCGCGCGATTTACCGCGCCAATCCACAGGCTGGCGCATTGATTCACAGCCATTGTCCGCATGCCGTGGCATTGACGCTGAACGGTGCCGATTTTGTGCCGCCAGATTTTGAGGGGCAGTTATATTTTCCGCGCGTGCCAGTCATCAGCGTGCCGTACGAGGTGTATTTCGAGCAGGCAGGGGAGCAGGTTGCGGCCACGCTGGCTGAGCATTGTATATGCATTGTGCGTGGCCACGGCGTGTATGCCTGGGGCGAGAGGCTGAATCTGGCCTATAAATGGACCTGTTCACTGGAATTATCCGCCAAGACGGCCTGGCTGGCTGCTTGTGCCGGCACCTTGTGAGATTCCCTTATGTTTGAAACGGTGCGCATGCTGCATGTCTCCTGCGTGCTGCTGGCGCTATTATTTTTTGTCTGGCGCGGCTGGCAGGTATGGCAGGACAGGCCGATCACGCATGTACTCTGGCGCAGGATTGCTCCGGACTCGGTGGATACGGTACTGTTGCTCAGTGGTTTGACGATGATGTTTATGATCGGTCAGTATCCGTTCATGGCGGGCTGGATCACGCTCAAGCTGGCACTGGTGTTGATCTATATCCTGCTGGGTTTTGTGGCCTTCCGCTTTGGTAACAGTCTGCGCCTGCGTCGTTTCAGCTGGCTGAGTGCGTTGGTGGTCTTCGTGGCCATTGTGGGCGTCGCGCGCCTGCATGATGTCGGTATCTTCTGACCACAATCCGGCTGCGTTTATTCTTTGCCGGGATGCGCTAGCTTTGGTGCCAATATCTATGGAGGTTCTGTTATGGCATTAGTGGCTTCAATTCATGTCGATCTCGGCTGGCAGTTGCCGGATGTGACGCTGCAGGATGTGAACGGGCAGTCGCGTGCGCTGCGGGATGAAATGGGTGGAAACGGCTTGCTGGTGGCATTTACCTGCAATCATTGTCCGTATGCGCTGGCCGTGTGGCCGCGTCTGATCCGGCATGCCGCAACCTTGCGTGATATGGGTATCAATACTGTGGCTATTAATCCGAATATTCACCCGGATTTTCCGGAAGACTCGGTGCCGGCGATGAAGGAAAAGATTGCCGAATGGGGGATTGATTTCCCGTATCTGGCCGATCCGACACAGCAGGTGGCTAAGGCGTTTGATGCGCAGTGCACGCCGGATCTGTATCTGTTCGACAGGGATGGCAAGCTGTATTACCACGGACGCATTGACGATTACTGGAAGGATGAAAGCAAGGTCAAAAACGAGGAATTGCTTCCGGCCTGCGAAGCACTGGTCAAAGGCGAGCCTGCGCCACAGCCGCAGCATCCGACGATTGGCTGTTCGATCAAATGGCTGGATGAATAAGTACGGCTGACTTTTGCATCAACAGCGGGCGCATCTTCGTCCGCTGTTTTTTTATGCGCAGCAGGGATGGTTAACGTGATTCGGCAATGGCGAAACGGTTTTCGCCGCTCCAGGGGGCGATGCGGAACAGCAGCAACATGCCGGGCACAGCCAGTACAGCACAAAGCAGGAAAAACGGCATCCAGCCAAGACTCTCGACCAGCCAGCCTGTACCGGCATTGATAAAGGTACGCGGCACGGCAGCCAGACTGGTGAACAGTGCGAATTGCGTGGCGGTATAGGCCGGATGCGTGCAGCGGGCGATGTAGGCGACGAAAGCTGCCGTGCCGACACCGACACCGAAGGCTTCAAAACCGATGACCAGTGCCAGTTCAGCCAGTTCAATAGCGCCGATATGTGCATGCGGGCCCATGGCGGCCAGCCAGGCAAAGCCGAAGATCGAGCCGAGTTGTACGAGACCAAACAGCCACAATGCCTTGTTGATACCAATGCGGACCATCCACAGTCCGCCCAGCAATCCGCCGATGATCGCAGGCCACAGGCCGGCATTCTTGGCGATCAGGCCGATTTCCGTTTTCGTATAGCCCATGTCGAGATAGAACGGTGTGGCCAGCGCCGTGCACATGCTGTCACCCAGTTTGTACAGGAACAGAAAGGCAAGCACCATGCACGCGCCTTGCCAGCCCTGACGCTGGATGAATTCACGGAACGGCTCAACAACCGCCTCGCGTAGCGTGCGTGGCGGCGTGATCGAAGAGGGTTCCTTTACCAGCAGCGTCATGATGACGCCGGGCAACATGAACAGTGCCGTGATCATGAATACCGTATGCCAGGGCAAATGATCGGCCAGAATCAGCGACAGCGAGCCGGGGATCAGACCGGCAATGCGATAGGCATTGATATGAATGGAATTGCCCAGTCCCAGCTCTTCATCGGACAACAGTTCGCGACGGTAGGCATCAAGCGCGATGTCCTGCGTGGCCGACAGGAAGGCAAGCAGGGTGGCGAACAGGATGATCATGTTCAGTTCGTGTTGTGGTGAGAATGCGCCCATCGAGGCGATAACCAGCAACAGGGTTACCTGGCTGAACAGCATCCAGCCTCGGCGGCGGCCGAACCATGGCGCGGCATAGCGATCCAGCCATGGTGCCCAGATAAATTTCCAGGTGTAGGGAAACTGGATCAGTGCAAACAGGCCAATGGTGGTCAGATCCACCTGTTCGCTGCGAAGCCAGGCCGGCAACAGATTGAGCAACAAATACAATGGCAGTCCGGAGGTGAAGCCAGTGAACACGCAGATCAGCATGCTGCGTGTGAATAACTGTCGCCATACGTTCATCGGTCGGCGTGTGGCGCTGGTGGTGTCATGTCACGGGGAAACAGAACCCATAACCGGCCCTGTTGTTTCATTCGTCCGGCCCGGGCACCCGCCTCATCACCAAAACCCCAGAAGAAATCGGCGCGGATCGTGCCCTTGATGGCACCGCCGGTGTCCTGTGCCATCATCAGTCGCTCAAGAGGCTTGTCGCTGGCTGGCCAGGTTGTGGCCAGATAAACCGGCAGGCCAAGCGGAATGGTGTTCCGATCCACGGCCAGACTGTATTCGCCGGTTAATGGTACACCGAGTGCGCCAAGCGGCGCCGGCAGAGCATCGGGCAGGACACGGAAAAACACATAACTGGGATTGCTGGCCAGCAGTTCCGGCAGGCGGTCGGGATGTTCGCGAGCCCACTCACGAATGGATTGCAATGAAACGTTGTCGGCTGTGAGTTCGCCCATGTCGATCAGCTGCTTGCCGATCGAACGATAGGGATGGCCATTTTGGTTAGCATAGCCGATTTTGATGATGCTACCGTCTTCAAGCTGAATGCGACCCGAGCCTTGTACATGCAGGAAAAACAGATCGACGGGGTCGTCCACCCAGAACAGTTCCTTGCCGCGCGGCGCATGACCATTCTCGATCTGCCAACGATCGTAATAAGGTACGACGCGCTGGCCATCCAGCCGTCCGCGCAGACGCAGGCCCTTGAGCTGTGGATACATATCGGCCAGGTCGATGACGAGCAGATCATCCGGCACACCATAGATGGCATAGCGAAAGTGGTCATTCGGCGTGCGGCTACCGTGCAGCAGTGGTTCGTAGTAGCCGGTGATCAGCCCTTCATGGCTGCCGTCGGCATTATGCAATTGCCAGGGTGTAAAATGTTCCTCGAAAAAATGGTGAATCAGCGCATTGTCGTTGGCATCAAGCGCCGAAGCGCGGGTGCATATCTCCTGCCAATCCTGGCGTTTTTGCAATGCCTTGCAGCTTTGTAGCATGGCCGCCAGTGACAGGCGCATATCGGCATCCTGCCAGTCGGGCAGGTGCTGCCACGTGTCCTGCGTATAGCCGGGCACGGCCGGTGCCGGCGGTTTGTGTGCGCAACCACCCAGTATCAGCAGGACTGGCAGCAGCCATTTACAGACGGTGTGCATCATACCAGTTGCGGCCATGGCCGATATCCACGGTCAGGGGAACTCGCAGCTCAACGGCGTTTTCCATCGTATCGCGGATAATGGCGGTGGCTTCCTCGCGCAGTGTTTCGGGGCATTCGATGACCAGTTCATCATGCACCTGCAGGATCATGCGACTCTCCGGCAGCTGTTCCTTCAGTTTTCGGTGCAGGCGGATCATGGCCACCTTGATGATGTCTGCGGCCGAGCCCTGCAGTGGCGCATTGATGGCCGTGCGTTCGGCATACTGGCGTCGCATGCCATTTTTTGCATGAATTTCCGGTACATATACGCGATGGCCAAGCAGGGTTTCGACATAGCCCTGTGCGCGCGCATCGGTCAGCGTCTGGTCCATGAAAGCCTGCACCTGCGGATAGCGTTCGAAATAGGCATCAATGAAGGCTTTGGCCTCGGCGCGTTCTACGCCCAGTTGTTTGCTTAAGCCGAACGGACTCATGCCGTAGAGAATACCGAAATTGATGATCTTGGCGCGCCGGCGCATGTCGCCGTCTACGTCCGCCAGTGCAATGCCGGCAATGGCTGCCGCCGTGGCGGCATGGATATCCTCACCGGCCTCGAATGCAGCCAACAGTGTCGGATCTTCGGAAAAATGGGCCATGAGCCGCAGCTCAATCTGCGAATAGTCGGCAGCGACAAGCACGCAGCCGGAATCGGCCACGAATGCCTTGCGGATTTCGCGTCCTTCCTCGCTGCGGACGGGGATATTCTGCAGGTTCGGGTCGGAGGAGGACAGGCGACCGGTTGTCGTAATGGCCTGATTATAGGATGTATGCACACGGCCGGTTTCATGATGTACCAGCCGTTGCAGGGCATCGGTATAGGTGGATTTCAGCTTGCTCAGGGCGCGTACCTCAAGAATCAGGCGTGGGATTTCATGCTGTTCGGCCAGCGATTCCAGCACTTCCTGCCCCGTAGCCCATTGTCCCGATTTGGTTTTCTTGCCGCCGGGCAGGCCCAGCGTTTCAAATAACAATACGCCCAGCTGTTTGGGTGACTGGATATTGAATGATTCTCCGGCGGCTTCATGGATGGCCGTTTCCAGTTCGCGAATACGTTCACCGAAGGTGTCGGAAAGACGGGCCAGTAGCGTGCAGTCGATGCCGGCGCCATGCCACTCCATATCGGCTAGCACATGCAGCAGTGGGCATTCGATATCATCATGGCGGGCAAGACGTTGTTCTTGTGTCAGTTTTTCGCTGAGGGTTCGGCTCAGTCGCCAGGCAATTTCCGCATCCTCACATGCGTACGGCACGGCCTTGTCCAGCGGTACTTCATCGAAACCGATTTTCTTGGCGCCTTTGCCGGCCACTTCCTCATAAGCGATACAGTCATGGTTCAGATAATCACGTGCCACATGATCGAGACTGGGTGCATATTTGCCCGGATACAGGCAATAGGCCAGCAGCATGGAATCATAGCGGATACCGGCCAGCCGGATACCGGCGCGACGGAATACCTGCATATCATATTTCAGATTATGGCCGCATTTGGCAAGGTCCGGATCTTCCAGCAAGGGCTTCAGGGCGTTCAGTACATATTCACGATCCAGTTGCTGTGGTGCCGCTTCCAGCAGATCCGTGCTGCGGTGGGCCAATGGAATATACCAGGCCTCACCAGCCGCGATGGTCAGTGAAATGCCAACGATATTCGCATCATGTGTGTGCAGTGAGGTGGTTTCGGTATCAATGGCCAGCAGTTCGGCACCGCGAATGCGCTGCAACATCTCCTCGAATGCCGTATCCGTATTGACCAGATGATCGGTGCGTGTGGTCACAGCGGACGGACTTGTTTCATTAGTCGGTGGTTCATCCGGAATGTCGCTGAACTCGGCTGACAGGCGACGAAACTCCAGGTCGCGGAACAATTCACCCAGTCGCGTGCGATCCGGTTCACGCACGGCCAGTTCATCCAGCGTACAGGGCAGGGGAACTTCATCGTTGAGTGCGACCAGCCGGTAGGACAGGCGCGCATCATCGGCATGGGCGATGAGATTTTCCCGCCGTTTGGTTTGTTTGATCTCCGTGGCATGCGTCAGCACGCCTTCCAGGTCGCCATACGTATCAAGCAGCAGCGCGGCCGTTTTCGGGCCGATGCCCGGTACGCCGGGAATGTTGTCGGAACTGTCGCCGGTCAGGGCCAGCAGGTCATGGATCTTGTCCGGCCCGACACCCCATTTTTCCTTTACTTCTTCCGGACCGTAGTCTTTCTTGCGCATGGTATCGATCATCCAGATGCGTTCGCCGACCAGTTGCATCAGATCCTTGTCGGTGGAGACAATGGTGACGTCCCAGCCTTTTTTCTCCGCCTGTCTGGCCAGTGTGGCGATGACATCGTCGGCCTCGAAGTCTTCCACGCAGATGTGGTTGAAACGAAAGGCCTCGGTAATATCGAAAATACGCGGCCATTGCGCGGCCAGTTCTTCCGGCATCGGTGGCCGGTGTGCCTTGTAGTCGGCATAGATGCGGTTGCGGAACGTACCGTCTTTCGGATCGAAGGCGACGGCGACATGCGTGGGCGAGAGGTCGTTGAGAATGCTGCGCAGCATCTGCACATAGCCGAACACGGCATTGGTCGGTTCGCCTTTGGAGTTGGTCAGATTGTGTCGAACGGCATGAAAGGCCCGGAAAACATAGTTCGGACCGTCGATGAGGACTAGATGTGGCATGTACGGCAGCCTGCCGCGGGAAGACATGAAGTTCAATGGCCGCCGGTTGACCTGTTCGGGTGCATTTTTACAATGTCGCACCTATGATCAGGGCAGAGCAGTTAACGCGCCATTTCGGACAAGTCCCGGCTGTTCAGCACCTCGATTTTCATGTGCGCAAAGGTGAGGTCATGGGGTTGCTGGGGCCGAATGGTGCCGGCAAATCCACAACGATGAAAATGCTGACCTGTTTCCTGCCGCCATCGGAAGGTACAGCCAGTATCGATGGTATTGCCATTGATGACACAATGGCGGTACGGCAAAGGATCGGTTATTTACCCGAGAATGCGCCATCCTATGTTGATCTGGATGTCAGCACGCATTTGCAGTTTATTGGCCGTATGCATGGCCTTCCACATGCTACTTTGCAGGATCGTATGCGCGAAATGGCTGTGCTGTGTGGCCTGGAGGGCGTCATGGGGCGGCGCATCGATGAACTGTCCAAGGGCTACCGTCAGCGCGTGGGTCTGGCCGCCAGCATGTTGCATGATCCGGTCTGCCTGATTCTTGATGAACCCACAACGGGGCTGGATCCGAACCAGATTGTGGAAATTCGTCATCTGATTCGTCGCCTGGGGGAATCGAAGACGGTGTTATTATCCTCGCATGTGCTCTCCGAGGTGGAGGCAGTATGCGATCGCATGATGATTATTGATCAGGGGCACTTGCGAGCTATCGGTACGGCTGCTGAACTGGCGCAGCTGGCACAGAATGGTGTCGAGGTGTATGTCCGTTTCAAGCAAGATGGCGAACAGGTCATCGAGCGTCTGCAGCGTGATGAACTCGATATTCGCCCGGCTGCCGAGGCGCATGCCTGGCGCTTGCATTGTGCCGATGCCGACGTGTTGCTGGCCGAACAGGTGTTTCATGCAGCGGTGGCCTGTGATGCCGTGATTGTTGAAATGCGAACAGCAAAGACATCGCTTGAAGATGTTTTTCACAGGATTACCGGTTCAGCGGAGAAGGATATATGAGCGCTGCCTGGACGATTTGCCGCAAGGAATGGCGTGTGATGCTGGATACGCCGCTGGGTTATGTCGTGGCGACGGCCTTTCTGTTGGCTTCCGGCTTTTTTTTCGGCAAGAACCTGTTTCTATTTGGTGAGGCGGAAATGCGTGGCTATTTCGGGGTATTGCCGATGCTGCTCCTGTTTTTCGTGCCGGCGATGAGCATGCGCATGCTGGCCGATGAGCAGCATGACGGCAGTTATGAATTGCTGGCTACACTACCGGTCAGCACCTGGTCGATCGTGCTGGGCAAATATCTTGCCGTGAGCGGGCAGTTGCTGGCCCTGCTGCTAGCCACGCTGCTTTACCCGTTCAGCCTGGCCATGCTGGGACATATCGATGCAGGGCAGATCGCGGCTTCGTATCTGGCAACATTGCTGCTTGTGTCCTGCTATGTATCGGTCAGCCTGTATGCCTCCGCCCTGACAAGCCGGGCCGTTATTGCCTATGTTTTGGGTTTTGGTCTGCTGCTGGGCGTTTTTCTGCTGGGTGAAAGCATCGCTACATTGCCGCCGCTGTGGCAGGACTGGCTGGTATTGCTCAGTCCGTTATCGCATTACGAACGCATGCTGCGCGGTGTCATCGGTCTGGAAGACCTGGTGTTGTTGCTGGCCTGGAGCGCTATTTTTCTGACTTTGTGCTGGTTTCAGCTGGAGCGACGTCGATGGCAATGACTGATCGCCGCCGTATCATTCAGCGCAGGAGCTGGAGTACGTTGCTGCTGGTGCTGGCTCTGGCCACCTCTGCCGTTGTGGCGTCATGGATGGTTCATATACGCATGGACTGGACCGAAGACAAATTGTACACTCTTTCTGATTCAACTCATTCGGTACTGGGCCAGTTGGATGAGCCCTTGATGATCCGGGCTTATGTGACGGCCGGATTGCCGCAGCCTTACGGACAGTTGCGACGGTTTATCGAGGATATGCTGCGTGCCTATCATGATGCCGGTGGCGTCCATGTTGCGTTCGAACTCATTGACCCGACGGACAATGCTGCGGCGCAAACGACACTGACAGCACTGAATATTCCCAAGGTGCGCGTACAGGTGGTGGAAAACGATCAGGCTCAGGTCAAGCAGGGGTATCTGGCGCTTGTGCTCGAGTATCTGGACAAAAAGGAAGTGATTCCTGTGGTCCAGAGCGAGCAGGGGTTCGAATACCTGCTGACTGCAAAAATCCGCAAGCTCAGCGGCAAGGATCGCCCTGTCATTGGCGTGGTGAAGGGCTTTGGCGCAACGACACTGGTACGGTTGCAGCAATTGCAGCAACTGGCGGGCGAGGATTACGAGTTTGTTGAGGTGGATCCGGCCCATGAGAATATTCCGGAGCATATTGATGCCCTGATTGTTGACGGGGTGGAAGAAAAACCGGATACGGCATTCCGCTATCGCCTGGACCAGTTCCGTCTGTCCGGCCGCGGCATCTGGATTCTGACCGGCCGTGCCAGGGCGGCTTTGCAGCAGGGCATTACGGTGCGTCCGGTGGCTGATGAGGGGCTATCATGGTTACAGCAGGATTTCGGCATTGCCGTTGATGAAGGCTTGGTGCTGGACCGTCGTGCCGCACGTATTCTGGTCAATCAGCAACAGGGGATGTTCATGTTGCGCACGGCCGTGGATTATCCGTTCCTGTTGCGAGTCACGGAGCTGAACCGCGATCATGTGATCACGCGTGATATTGAGGGCATCAGCGTTCCCTTTGCTTCACCGCTGGAGTGGCAGAATGTGCAGGGGGGCATGGTGCTGGCATCCAGTTCACCGATGGCAGCCGTGCAGGCCGGTCCGCCGTTTGATGTTGATCCCATGGTGTCCATGCGCGAACGCTTCCGGAACACCACGGCGCTGCAGAGCAGCCTGATGCTGGTATACGAAGGCAAGGCCGACACACATTTTTCCGAGGCACCGGAGGGCCTGGATATCAAACATCCGCGCAGGACGGCTAAGATAACTCGGTTGCTGGTTAGTGGTTCTCCCAGTCTGCTGGATGACGAATTTATGGATGAGGGGAATCTGCTGTTTGTGCTCAATGCTCTGGACTGGCTCAGTGGCGAGGAGGAGATGATCGCCCTGCGTTCGCGTGGCGCCACCCAGCGGCCGCTGGTCGAACTGGATGCCATGACGCGCAATATGTGGAAGATGCTGTGGATGTTCGGCCTGCCCGGCATGGTGGTGCTGGCCGGACTGTTGCGCTGGCAATGGTTGCGAAAACGACGGAGTATGTTGTGAGTGGTATGGTCAGGGCAGGGTTGCTGTTGCTGGTCGTGGCTTTATTAGGCTGGTCCTATATGCAATTTCGCCAGCCACCGCGCAGCGAATCTGAAGTGTCGGTGCAGTTACCGACCATGGTGGCAACCGATGTCGTCGCCGTGGACATTCACAGTGCAGCGAACGACTTGCATTTCGTGCGCAAACAGGCGCACTGGCAGCTTGTCGGGCATGAATCACGGCTGCTGGATGAACAGGCGCTTCATGCCCTGCTGGATGATCTGGCAACGATGCACATGGTACGTACCGTGGCATTGGGCAAAAAGCATGATCGAAATCTCGGCCTGGATGAGGCGCAACGCATCCACGTGCGGGTGTCGGATGCCTCGACTGTGGTGCTGGAGGCAGATATCGGCAAGCAAGGAAGCGATCTGACCACGACCTTTTTGCGCCTGCAGGGCGCGGATACCGTGGTGGCGGTTGATAAAATGCTGCGCTGGCAATTGCAGCGCACGGCCGAAGGCTGGCTGAAGGCAGAAGATGCACAGTCGGCGGGCAAGGAAGGATCATCGTCAAACAACTGATTCTTTTCGATTGTGATGGTACACTGGTTGATTCGCATGCATCGATTGTGCGCGCCATGCAGTGTGCTTTTGCTGCATGTCATCTGCCTGTTCCGGACAAGGCGAAGGTTTCCGATATCATCGGCCTGTCATTGACGGAGGCCGTGCATCGTTTGCTACCGGATGGTGTGGTAACGGAGGAACTGCTGCAGGCTTATCGCGAGGCCTACAGGCAGGAAGAACAGCGACTGGAACTGTTTCCGGGTGTTATTGAGATGTTGCAGACCCTGCAGCAGCGAGGCTACTGGCTGGGCATCGTGACCGGCAAATCAAGGTCGGGGCTGTTGCGAGTGCTTGATACATTCGATCTTGCGGATCATTTTCTGGTGTTGCGTACGGCGGATTGTTGCCCTTCCAAACCGCACCCGGCGATGGTGCTGGAGTGCATGGATGAACTGGGCGTGCAAGCGCAGCAAACCGTTGTTATTGGCGACGCCGCTTTTGATATGCAGATGGCTAAAGCTGCCGGCGTGCGGGCTTATGGGGTATCCTATGGCGTGGCTTCAGCCCGCGTATTGATGGAACATGGTGCCATTGCCGTGTTTGATCATGCTCAGCAAATCGTGGATTCGTTTGATTGATGATGCATCGTGCTTGCAAGAGTTGTTGCAATCAAGGACGATAGCCCCTGACTCTGCACTTTAGGAAGGTTTCAATATGTCCAACGGGATGAAAAAAACGCTGCAATATGTATTCGGTTTTGTTGCACTGATTGTTGTGACGCTGGTTGTGGCCCCGTTTTTTATCAATGTCAACGATTACAAGGATGAGATTTCGCAAAAGATGGAAGATGCTACTGGTCGGGCGATGACCATTGGTGATATCCAGATATCGCTGTTTCCCTGGGTGGGTGTGGAACTGGAAGATGTGCATCTGGCCAATCCTGCCGGTTTTGCCGATCGGGATTTTGTGGCTGTCAAACACCTCGATGTGAAAGTAGCTGTATTGCCTTTGCTGGATGGACGCTATGAAATCAAGGAATTCATTCTCAATACGCCAGATATTTATCTTGAGCGTCATGCCAACGGGCAAACGAATTGGGATGACCTGACTGGAAGCGAGAAGACGCCGGCTGTTGCTGCCAAGCCCGCAGCACCGGGTAAGAAGAAGGATGGTGGGAAGGCAGCGTCTGAAGCCGGTGACAAGGCGCAGGGCAATATGGTGTTGGCCGGACTGAAAGCCGATCATATTACGATTCAGCATGGCAGGGTGACATGGGTGGATGCGCAAAAAGATGCCCGTTATGAGCTGGCGGAACTGGATGTCAGCCTGGAAGATGTGCAACTGGACCGGCCGATTCGTCTAGATCTTTCAGGAACCTTGCAAGGTGATGCATTCAGTGTGAAAGGGCAACTCGGTCCCCTGGGGGATCCGGCCAAACTGGAAATAGAAAGATTGCCGTTGCAGGCTGATATTAGTGTGGACAGCCTGCATCTGGGATCATTCAAAAAGGATATTACCGGCTGGCCAGAAATACTGGGGCCCATTGATGATGCCGTGCTTGCATTTGCAGCCAGTGTCGAACAACGGCCGGATGGCATGCGTATGCTGAAAGGTCGGCTTGGTCTGAATGCGACACATGTATTTAGCGTGCAATGGAACATGGACTCATCCGGTAGTGATATGCTGGATATCCGGGAAGCAACGATGGTTGTGGATCAGAAACCAGTGCTGAAACTGACCGGAACGGTGAAACATCTGGGCGGTGAACCTGCTTATGAACTGAAAGTCAGTTCGGACAAAATCGAACGCACATGGTTGACGACGTTTATCCCGGAACTGGAAGCCATGTATGCGGGCCATCCATCGCCCTGGAAACATGTGCGTATGACGAGTCTGCTGGCAGGCAGCGCCACAGCCGTCGATATTCGCGATGTGCAGCTGTTTCTTGATGATGAACTTTTGCACGGATCAGGTCATTTCATTATGGGTAATACGCCGGATATTCGTTTGCAACTGGCCGGCAAAGAGTTGCATCTGGGTCCGTGGTTGCCGCAGGGCAAGGCTGATGATGAGCTGGATGTAAAAACCGAAACATCGACTGCGCAACAAGCGGCGCCTGCAGGGCAGGATGTTGGCGGCGGTGACCAGCCGGCTGAGACGGAGCCCGACCTGCGCTTTCTGAAAAACTGGTTGATTTCCGCGCGCATGGAAATCGGCATACTGCATATGCGCGGTTTGCAGATGCGACAGTTTCGCATGAATATACAGGGTGCCAAGGGCAAAATTCGTTTGAGTCCGTTACGTTTCGGACTGGCCGGTGGTAAAGTGGAAGAACAGGCAGTGTTGATGGTGGCACAGTATCCGGCCCGTTGGACGGAGTCAGTGCATGTTATGGGCGTGCATGTCGGACCGGTACTGCAGGCTATAGCCGATACCGATCAGCTTGAAGGAACGTTGACCATGGAAACGAATCTCAAGGCGACGGGGCTGACGCAGAAGGCGATACGTCGGCTGAATGGCAAGGGCAATATCATGTTGCGTGATGGCAAGATCAAGGGCTTCGATATTGCCGGGGCCATTCGCAAGTTCACCAATCCGGTGGCAGCGCAAAGCGGGCCGCAGGAAACGGATTTTGCCCAATTATCGGGAAGTTTTACCATTCATAACGGCGTATTGAGCAACAAGGACCTGTTTATGGCCTCGCCGCTGTTACGCGTGACTGGCGCCGGTACGGTGAATTTAGTGCAGAAGATGCTGGATTATCATGTGAAACCAACCGTGGTGGGCACGCTAAAGGGGCAGGGCGATACGGTGACCATTCGCAAGGGGTTTTCGATTCCATTGCATCTGAGCGGCAGTTTCGATGACGTGAAGGTGCGCCCTGAAGTGGATGCCAAATCCCTGATCCAGAGTGTTGGCAATGTTGGTGCAGGCGGTTCGCTTGGTGGCATAGCCGGCAAGTTGCTGGGTGGTGGTAATAACAAGCAAACGACCCAACAAAAGGGCAAAAAGCGAAAGAAAGCTGGTAACAAGAACCAGGCTCCTGCCGGGAGTAATCCGCTCGGCAATATTCCGCTACCGTTTTAACGGACGGGCCCATGCATATCTTTGAACGGTTGCGCCTGCATCCGGAGCGCCCGCAGAGCAGGCAAATTCGACGGGCTGCAGCCTTGTTGCGGCAGGGACTGTTTGTCGTTGTGCCGACGGATACAACCTATGTGGCCGTCTGTCTGGCGCATGCCGGCGATGCGCTGGCTGAGATACGGCGTTTGCGTGGACTGGATGAGCAGCATTTATGGTCGTTGCTGTGTGGCCAGTTGTCCCAGGTTGGTGAATATGCACGCCTGGACAATACGGCGCACCGATTGCTGAAACGCGCTTTGCCAGGACCATATACGTTTATCCTGCCAGCCAGTTCCCGTTTGCCACGACGCATTTTCGGAAAACGACGTGATATCGGTGTGCGCATGCCGGCGCATCCGGTCTGTCTGGCGTTGCTAGAGGAATGCCGGGAGGTTCTGCTGGCAACAACATTACAGTTTCCCAGTGAAGAGACGGTTGAGTTTGATCCCGATGAGTTTATCCCGCGACTGAAACACTTGAACTGTGCGGTTATGGATGCAGGCTGGTGCGGTCTGATCCCGACAACCGTTATTGATCTGTGCGACGGGGAAGCGGTGCTGTTGCGTGAAGGAGCGGGAAGCTGGCCTGTTTGAGTCATGTGATGGCTGTTTGCGTGCCGTCATCAGC
>CAZTGM010000043.1:0-1757 GCA_964613235.1 uncultured Zetaproteobacteria bacterium
TGCAGTGTTACCCAGTCATGTTTGGATTCGGGTTGTAAGGCCGTGGTATCGGTGCAGCGGCATCGGAACAGAATGAAATGCAGGCGGCGGTCCTCGTAGTCGAAATGGTGCGTGCCGAGCTGTTGCCAGTCTGTGCATGTGAGGCCGGTTTCCTCGTGCAGTTCACGTTGGGCGGCCTGTCCGGCTGTTTCATTCGCTTCGACCTTGCCGCCGGGGAATGACCACAGGCCGGCGCAATGCTGGTCATCTTTCCGTTTCAACAGCAGCAGCCGTTCATGATCATCGAAGGCGGCGACCAGGGCGATGGCTGTTTGATTGTGATTGTCAGGTTCGGTATTCGGCGTTGATGGTGATGTATTCATGGGTCAGGTCACCGGTCCAGACAGTGGCATGCGCGTCACCCATGCCGAGATCAAGCGTGATGGAGAATTCGTCACGGGCAAACACGGCCATGCCGTCCGCATCGCGATAGTTCGGATGCAGGTTGCCGTTTTCCATCATGACCACATCGTTGCAGCGCAATGAGATGCGATCCGGATCGAAATCGATACCGGCATTGCCGGCGGCGGCGATGATGCGTCCCCAGTTTGCATCGGAACCGGCAAATGCGGTTTTGACCAGTGGCGAAACGGCAATCGTGCGGCCGACATGGCGCGCTTCCGCTTCCGATGTTGCGCCTTCGATATGGATGGTGACGAATTTGCTGACGCCTTCGCCATCGCGCACGATCATTTGCGCCAGCTCGATGCACAGCGCATGAAGCGCATCCTCAAAGGCCTGCGTATCAGTCATTGGCGCATGGCCCAGTCCGATGCCGCTGGACAGCAAATAGACCGTGTCATTGGTGGATGTATCGCCATCCACGCTGATCGAATTGAATGACTGATCAACAGCACGTTTGAGTATCGGTTGCAGTTGTGCCTGTGTCAGCGGCGCATCGGTGGCAATGAAGCCGAGCATCGTGGCCATGTTCGGGTGAATCATGCCGCTTCCCTTGGCAATGCCGGTGATTGTATATTCGCCGATCTTGCATGAAGCCCACTTGGCAAAGGTGTCGGTTGTGCGAATGGCTTCGGCGGCCAGGCGCCAGTTTGCATCACAGGTGGCGGCTTCATTGATGCCTGCTTCGATACGTTCAATGGGGAAAGGTGTGCCGATAACGCCGGTGGAGGCGGAAAGCATCTGTTCACTTTTGACGCCCAGCGCAGTGGCTGCGGCATCAATCATCATACGCGCCCAGGCTTCCTCGCGGATACCCGTTCCCGCATTGGCATTACCGCTGTTGGCAACAATGCCGCGAATATGTTCGCCATGCTCACGGATGGCAGCTTCGCCCAGGTCGACGCAGGCGGCACGCAGGCGGTTTTGCGTGAACGTTCCGGCAGCCTGGCAATCGACGTCGGCGGCAATGATAGTCAGATCCATGCGTTTGCCGCGCAGATCCGCCGACTTGACGCCGCAGGATGCCGTACCGATACGAAAACCGGCGACGGGCAACGGTGGCGACAGTTCGGGCGGATTAACCGGCATTAGCTACGTTTGCCATGGCATTGTTTGTATTTTTTGCCTGAACCGCAGGGGCAGGGATCGTTGCGGCCGACTTTCGGTTGGCTACGCTTGAACGTTTGTTGTGGTTCGGGCTCTTCGTGCGTTTCGCCATGGCTGTAGGAAACCTGCTGTGTGACTTCTTCCTGCGGCGGAGGGGCCACGGCTTCCGGCTGTTCGATCTGTACGCTGTGCAGGGCCTTCATCGTTTC
>CAZTGM010000043.1:1857-16482 GCA_964613235.1 uncultured Zetaproteobacteria bacterium
GCTTCATTGATTTTCACGGCCATATCCTCGGCCGTGTCTACATCATCGCTGGCCAGCCATTCGGCGGGCTCACAGTCAACGGACAATTGTTCGTTCAATGCCTGTTTCAGGCCTGCCAGATCCCATTCCTCCGGATGCCCTTCGAGATATTGCGCAGCCAGGCGTTCGGCATAATCAGTCTGCATATCCTCGATGACATCGCTGACATCATCGGCTTGCAGCAGTTCGCGACGCTGTGAGTAGATGACCTCACGCTGCTTGTTCATGACATCGTCGTATTCCAGCAATTGCTTGCGGATATCGAAGTTGCGCCCCTCGACCTTTTTCTGCGAATTTTCGATGGCCTTGGTGATCCAGGGATGCTCGATGGCTTCGCCTTTTTCAAAGCCCATTTTGGTCAGCATGGCCTGCATTTTTTCGCCGCCGAAAATACGCATGAGATCGTCTTCCAGTGACAGGTAGAAACGGGTCACACCCGGATCGCCCTGACGGCCAGCACGACCGCGCAACTGGTTGTCGATGCGGCGTGACTCATGGCGCTCTGTGCCGACGATATGCAGGCCACCGGCAGCCACGACCTCGTCATGTTCCTCGCGGCAACGTTCACGGATTTCCTCGGCCCTGGCTTCGCGTTCGGTTGCGGACAGTTTCTCCGGCAGGGCTGCGATCATCATGTCCGGATTGCCACCCAGCATGATATCGGTACCACGACCGGCCATGTTCGTGGCAATCGTGACCGCATTCTTGCGCCCGGCCTGGGCCACGATTTCCGCCTCTCGTTCGTGATGTTTGGCGTTCAGTACTTCGTGTTTGATGCCCTTCTTGTTGAGCATCGTGGACAGATACTCGGATTTTTCGATCGATGTCGTACCGACGAGAATCGGCGCGCCACTCTGATGCGTACCGATAATATCGCGGATGATCGCCTCGTATTTGTCTTCCGTGTCACGATAGACGACATCCGGCAAATCTTTACGGATCATCGGCTTGTTGGTCGGGACGATGACGACTTCCAGCTTGTAGATCTTCTCGAATTCCTCGGCCTCGGTATCGGCCGTGCCGGTCATGCCGGCCAGCTTTTCATACAGGCGGAAATAGTTCTGGAATGTGATCGAAGCCAGTGTCTGGTTTTCCGGCTGCACTTCCACGCCTTCCTTGGCTTCGATGGCCTGATGCTGTCCGTCGGAATAACGACGGCCGGGCATCATGCGGCCGGTGAATTCATCGATGATGATGACTTCGCCACCACGAACGATGTAATCGACTTCCCGCGTAAACAGGGTGTTGGCCCTGAGCGACTGGGTGATCGCATGCATGATGTTGACGTTTTCGATATCGTAAAGGTTGCCGGTGGGCAGCAGACCTGCTTCGCGGCACAGCGCCTCGATATGCTCCATGCCCTTTTCGGTGAAGGCGACGGTTTTGTCCTTTTCATCCTTCTCGTAATCGGATTCGTCCAGTTGTTTGATCAGGCGATCAGCCTGTTTGTACAGATCGGTCGCCTGTTCCGCCGGGCCGGAAATGATCAGCGGCGTACGCGCTTCGTCGATGAGGATGGAATCTACCTCATCGACAATGGCGAAGTGATATTCGCGCTGTACCAGGTCTTCACGGCGGAAGGCCATGTTATCGCGCAGGTAATCGAAGCCGAATTCGTTATTGGTGCCGTAGGTGACATCGGCGGCGTAGGCGCTGCGCCGCTCATCGTTGTCGATGCCGTGTACGATGACGCCGGTCGTCAGGCCGAGGAACTGATACAGCTTGCCCATCCATGCCGCATCACGCGAGGCCAGATAGTCATTGACGGTGACCACATGCACGCCACGTCCGGTCAGCGCATTCAGATAGACCGGCAAGGTAGCCATCAGCGTTTTACCTTCACCGGTTTTCATTTCCG
The DNA here is from genome assembly GCA_964613235.1 of uncultured Zetaproteobacteria bacterium. GTDB lineage: Bacteria > Pseudomonadota > Zetaproteobacteria > Mariprofundales > Mariprofundaceae > J005. The sequence goes on from CAZTGM010000043.1 coordinate 3,755, forward strand.
AAATCTTGCCCTGATGCAGGATCATGCCGCCGATGAGCTGCACGTCGTAATGGCGCATACCGAGTATGCGTTTCGATGCCTCGCGACAAACAGCAAAGGCTTCCGGCAGCAAGTCATCCAGCGATTCGCCCTGTTCCAGGCGCTGTTTGAATTCGCCGGTTTTGGCCTGTAACTGTGCATCATCAAGTGCCTGCATGTCGCTTTCCAGCGTATTGATGCGGTCAACCAGTGGATATATCCCTTTAAGGATGCGGTCATTACGGCTGCCGAAAATTTTTGTCAGAATGTTGAACATGGGCGAAGAACTCCGCGTTGGGGATTTGTTATTCCCGTGAATTTAGAAAGGCACTGATTCTACTGATGCCGCATTGAATGTCATCCAGCCCGGTGGCATAGGAAAAACGCACATGTTCGTTGGCCTGATAACGGCCGAAATCCTCGCCTGGCGTAATGGCCACACCGGCTGTTTCCAGCAGTTCGCGGCAGAAGGACGGCGCATCAGAGGTCAGCTTGCGCACATTGGCATAGATATAGAACGCGCCTTGCGGTTCAACGACAATGTCGAAACCGAGCGCAGGCAATGCTTCAAGCAGGCAGGCACGGCGCCGGGCATAGGCATGACGCATGGCTTCCACTTCCTTTTCAGCGGACAAAGCCGCGATGGCGGCATATTGCGACAATGTGGGTGCGGCGATGAAAATGTTCTGCATGACGCGGCGGCAGGCATCGATCAGCGCTTCCGGCACGATGACCCAGCCGATACGCCAGCCGGTCATGGCCCAGCGTTTGGAAAAGCCGTTGACGACAATGGCCTGATCATCGAACTCCAGTGCGCAGCGGGCCTTGGCACCATAGGTCAGGCCGTGATAAATCTCGTCGGAAATCAGATAGCCGCCGTGTGCCCGGCAGCGCGCGGCGATGGCGGCCAGCGCCGTGTCGGCGATTAAGGTGCCAGTCGGGTTGGATGGATTGATAACGACGGCGGCACGGGTATTGCGGCGCCAGTGTCGGTCAATCAGTTTGGCGGAGAGATGATAACGAGTGTCCGGGCCGACGGGGATGTTGATGGCTTCAGCACCGGCCAGACGAATGAAATTGCGCTGACAGGGGTAGCCGGGATCGGACAGCAATACCGATTCGTCGGCTTCCAGCAAGACGGCATAGAGCAGGCTGAAGGCACCGGAGGTTCCCGGCGTGATCAGGATGCGCTCGGGTGTGACCGAAACACCGTATTCTTGCGCATACCAGTCGGCCAGTGCCTGCTGCAATTGCGGATTGCCAGTGGATGGCGTGTAGAAGTTGTCACCGCGATCGAGCTGGCGATGTGCCTCGGCGATGACTGGCGCCGGAGTGGGGAAGTCCGGTTCGCCGATTTCCATATGAATGATGCGGCGGCCGGCGGCCTCCAGCTGTTTGGCCCGTTCCAGCAACTGCATGACGCGGAAGGGTTCGATCTGGTCGATTCTGCGCATGGCGTGATGGTAGCCGGAACAGGCAGCGCGGAACATGATTTTTTATGGTCGGTTCCGCTTACATTGGTTCCATTGTTGGCCTAGAGTCGAGGCATGGACACACATTATGATATGATTGTCATTGGCGCAGGCATCAGTGGCCTGTCGATGGCATTTCATGCCCGTCAGGCAGGCATGCGCGTACTGGTGCTGGAAAAGGAGAGCCGGGCTGGCGGCTGCTTCCATACGGCGATGGTGCCGTGCGATGCTGCTCCGTTCTGGCTGGAGCTGGGTACGCACACCTGCTTTAATTCCTATGGCCGATTGTTACGAATACTGCGGCAGATGGGCATGCAGGATACCCTGCAGGCGCGCGAGAAACTGCGTTATCGGCTGCTGGCCGATGAAGGGCTGTGTTCGATTCCGTCACGTTTGCACTGGCTGGAATTGCTGAGCCATGCCTGGCGGCTGTTTTTGCTGGATAAGCGCGAACAATCGGTGGCCGAGTATTACCGCGCAGTGATCGGTGAGCGGAATTATCGCGATGTGTTCCGTCATGCCTTCAATGCGGTGATCTGTCAGCCGGCCGACGATGTGCCGGCGGATATGCTGTTCCGCAAGCGTCCGCGCGACAAGACGGTCATGCGTAGCTTCACGATGCCGGTGGGGCTGCAGCAGATCATCGCGGCACTGGAGGCGAAGCTGGAATGTCGCAAGGGACAGGAGATTACCGCCATTTGGCATGCCGATGATCGTTTTCATATCACGGCGAATGATGCGCGATATCAGAGCCGGCTTCTGGTCTGTGCCACGCCGGTACAGGCGACATCGCGGCTTTTGGCCGATGCATTTCCGGCCATTGCCGGGCAACTGTCGTGGATTGCTGAGGTGGAAGTGGAGTCGGTCGGTGTGGTGGTGCCGAAAGAAGCACTGTCGCTTGAGGTGCTGGCCGGTGTCATTGCCGTGGACGGCGACTTCTATTCTGCGGTTTCACGCGATGTGGTCAGCCATGATCAGCTAAGGGGTTTTACCTTTCATTTCCGCCCGGGGCGGCTGGATGATGCCGGCAAGTTGCAGCATATTTGCAAGGTGCTGGGGATTGACGAAGGGGCCGTGCAGCACGTATTTCATAAAACCAATCGCCTGCCTGCGCCGGATATGGGGCATCATGTCCTGATTGCCGAAATTGATGCAGCACTGGACGGGCTGCCGCTGGGACTCGTCGGCAATTATTTTCGGGGTGTGGCCGTGGAAGACTGTCTGGAGCGCGTTGAGCAGGAATTCGCCCGGCTGGGCGTGCGATGATCCGGCATCTTGCCCTGCTGGCCGTACTGGCGGTCGGCGGATGCGGTGGCAGCGGGAGTGTGGATGTCATGTTCGAGTGCGTCTCGCCCGGGGGCGAATATGTTGCAACGGTTTATCGCGTGGCAACGGGTGAGCGGCCGAACCAGCGGCAGATGCGCCTGAATGTGCGGCCGCAATCACTGTCGTTCGATGCCGATATGTACAGTTTCGCGTTCCGTTACGGGGATGATGTGATCCTTCACTGGCAGGATGAGTGGCATCTGCAGATCATGTATCCGCAGCATGCGCAGATTCTGCGTCAGGAACGCGTGCTGTTCGGCACCAGTCAGACGTATAGCTCCACGGATTTGTTGATGATCGACTACCGTGAGCGGCCGTCCACACACGGTTATTTCATGGTTGATGTACGTTGCAATCCTCCGGTCGGGGATTGAGTTATCCCACCGGACTTGTCTCTCGTTTGACTTCTTCGTGATGTTCGGGGGCTTCGCCCTGTCTGGCATGTGGCCGGGTGCAGGGCAGACGAATGCTGACAACACATCCTTCGCCTTTCCGGCTGGAGATATCGATCGTACCGTGATGCAGCAGGATAATGCCGCGTACCGCGGCAAGTCCGAGGCCGCGCCCGAGGAAACGCGTGGAATAGAACGGCTCGAACACGCGCGAGATGTCGTCGGGGGCGATGCCATGGCCATTGTCCCGGAACTGCAGCACACAAACATCGTCATGCACTTCGAGGGAGATTGATATCCGGCCGGGAGAGACATCGCAGGCTTCCCTGGCGTTGTTCCAGAGTTCGCTCAGCACTTCCCGCATCAGCGTGGTATCCACGGCACAGCAGACGGGATGATCCGGCAACCGGGCCCGGGTGACGACGGTCATGGCCTGCTCATGTGTACGAATATCCTCCAGCCATGTGCGAATCAGGGATCCGATGTCAATGGATTGCGTTTCCGGCGCCATATGATCGGCGCAATACAGCAGTTTCCTGGCCAGGGCACTGGTTTCCTCGGCCTTGTGTTCAATCATCCCGATCAGCTTGTCGGCTGATTCTTCCGGACCGGGGTTGCGTAACAGAAAGGCGCTGCCGTGAATGACATGCATGGCATTATTGATCAGATGCGCCAAGCCACCGGAAATGGTCTGGATCGTGCTCAGCTTTTCCTTTTCAGCCTGCTCCCTGGCCAGCAGTCGCGCTGTGGCCAGGCGTTCTTCACGATGTGCCCGGTTGTGTCGGACAAACAGGATGGCGATGGCGGCACAGGCAATCTGTCCTGCCAGTGCACCGATTTGCAGATCCAGTGGATAGGTGGACGGTGCCGGGTCCAGAATGAACAGGGTCAGAGTGCCAAGAAAAATCATGGCGATCCAGGGATAGGCGGCTTCCTGCATGAACAGGAACAGGGCAATGCTGACGACAGGGAGCCATACTGCCGCTTCAGCCTGCAGGTGGATGCCGTCCAGAATGGCAACGGCGGCAACGGCGGCGGAAAGATGCATGGCCACCTTCATCCGGCCAGTGTATGCCAGCGCGAAGGTCAGCAGGAAACCGGTACCGGCCATGCCGGTCATTTGCATCAGGGCCGAACGGTTGGTGAAACCATAGAAGATGCTGAAGCTCAGTGAGGTCAGTGAGGCGAACAGCATCATGCGTTGCAGATAGACGGGGCTGACAAGAGGCTCATGCACGGACAGTAAAGGTTTCATACGCATGCCTGTCAGCCGGGGAGTTCAGTCCTGTGCGGAATGTTTCGGCCAGGTCAGTACCGGCTTGCGCGCAGCCTGCGTTTCATCCAGTCGGCGGCGAATGGGATGCAGGGGCGCGGCATGCAGCGCCTCGGTATCGCCTTGTTCGCAGGCAGCGGCAATATCCAGCATGGCATCGCAGAAGGCATCGATGGCCTGCAGCGATTCGGTTTCCGTCGGCTCGATAAGCATGGCGCCATGGACGATGAGCGGGAAATAGACGGTCATCGGATGGAAGCCGAGATCAATCAGACGCTTGGCGATATCCAGCGTTTTTATACCATGGCGATTCTGATACTCGTCGGTAAGCAGGCATTCGTGCTTGCACAGGCCTGGAAACGGCACGTGATAGGCATTTTCCAGACGATGCAGCATATAATTGGCGTTGAGCACGGCATCCTCGGCGATGCGGTGGATATGTTCCTTGCCGAAGGCCGCGATATAGGCTGTGGCACGCAGTAATACGCCGATCTGTCCCAGCGAGCCGAAAACCGGGCCGATGCTGTTGTTATCTTCATGCACGATGCGATAGGTATCCTGCTGTTTTTCGATGCGTGGCACAGGCAGGAACGGTGCCAGCGTATCATTGACGGCGACGGGGCCTGCACCCGGTCCGCCGCCACCATGCGGCGTGGAGAATGTCTTGTGGACATTGATATGCAGGCAATCAATGCCCATGTCACCGGGGCGGGCCTTGCCGACGATGGCATTGAGGTTGGCCCCGTCGCCATAGACGAGGCCGCCGGCCTCATGCACAAGCCGGCAGATATCGGCAATATTGGATTCAAAATGGCCCGTGGTGTTCGGGTTGGTCAACATCAGTGCCGCCACTTCATCGTTCAGATGTGCTTTCAGTACTTCCAGATCGATCTGGCCATTGGCCGCCGATTTGATTTCCACGGTTTTCATGCCGGCCAGTGCGGCCGAAGCCGGATTGGTGCCATGTGCGGAATCAGGCACCAGCACGACGCGACGCTTGTGGTCGCCACGCTGATCGTGCCAGGCGCGGATCATCATGATGCCGACCAGTTCGCCGTGTGCACCGGCAGCTGGTTGCAGAGTCACATGCGGCAGACCGGAAATCTCGCCCAGTGCATGCTGCAACTGGTAGAGCAGGGACAGTGTGCCCTGAATGGTGTCTTCCGGCTGATCGGGATGGATATGCGCCAGCCCTGGCAGGCGCACCAGTTGTTCGTTGACGCGGGGGTTGTATTTCATTGTGCAGGAGCCGAGTGGATAGAAACCGGTTTCGATGCCGTGATTCCATTGTGACAGGCGTACGAAATGGCGCACGGTTTCCGGCTCGGACAGGCCCGGAATGCCGGCGGATCCGGTACGCAGGAACGATTGCAACGTGGCAGGTGTGTCGGCATCCGTCAGTCCGGGCAGGGCGATGGCTTCGGCCGTACGATGCGCGCGTTCAAACAATAACGGTTCTTCATGCATCAGGCCGCGCGTGCCGGAATAGTTTGCTGCATTCATGTGTTCTGCTCCAGAATGTTCAGGTAATCGGCAATATCCTGTGCCTCGGTCATTTCTGTCGTGGCGACCAGCAGATGCCGATTTTCGGCCGCGGGGTCGATCTGTTCCAGCACGATGCCGGCGAACATGCCGGCATCGCGTGCTGCTGCGATGAAACGTTGACGCGCGGCATGATCGGTGAAGCTGAATACGGTTTCATTGTAATGTGCACCGGGAGCGGCGGTAACCTGCGCCGGCAGGCCGTCCACGAGTTGCTGCAGGGCCGCGGCACTACGCAGGGCGACTTCACGCAAGCCGGCATCACCGAGCAGGGCCAGATAGCAGGCATTGGCCGTGCACATCAGACCTTGATTGGAACAGATGTTGCTGGTCGCCTTTTCACGGCGGATATGCTGTTCGCGCGTGGACAGGGTGAGCACGAAGCCTCGCTTGCCGTCGGCGTCTTCGGTCATGCCGCAGACGCGGCCGGGCATCTGGCGTACGAATTTCTGTTTGCAGGCAAACAGGCCGATATGCGGTCCGCCCATCCCCATGGGAATGCCCAGTGCCTGACCGGAGCCGACCACAATATCTGCACCCATCTCGCCAGGCGGGGTGATCAGGCCAAATGCTGTGGCATCGGAAAAGGCGACGACGAGCAGGGCTCCATGTGCATCGCAGGCTGCGCGCAGCGGTGCCAGATCATACACCGAGCCGTAGAAGTCCGGGTATTGCACGATGATACAGGCTGTTTCCTTATCGATGGCGGCGGCCAGTGTCGTGGCATCGGTGCCGAAATGCGGGCAATTCAGGTGTTCAACCACGCCATCCAGTCGCGCAAGATACTGATCGGTGACGGCGCGATAACGCGGATTCACGCTGCCGGCCAGCAACACCTTGCTGCGACGGGTTACACGCCGGGCCATGAGCGCGGCTTCCGCCGTGGCCGTGGCAGCATCATACATTGAGGCATTGGCCACCTCCATGCCGGTCAGGCGGGCAATCATGGTCTGGAATTCAAACAGCGCCTGCAGCGTGCCCTGCGAGATTTCCGGCTGATAAGGTGTATAGGCCGTAAGGAATTCGCCTCGCGAGATGACATAATCGACGACGGCGGGAATAAAATGATGGTAGGTTCCGCCACCGAGGAAATAGCGATAATTGCCGGCATGGCGATTGGCTTCGGCCGCACGCGTGAAGTCACGGATGATGGCCGCCTCGCTGGCTGCCGGCGGCAGATCCAGCGTGCCGGGCGTGATATGAAATTCACGCGGGATATCGGCAAATAGCGCATCGATGTCGGCAACACCCATGTGTTGCAGCATCTGTCTGCGGTCATCATCGGTATGGGGGAGAAAACGCATGGTTATGCCTCGGTGATGGGATCAGGAATGGCTGCCTGTGATCAGGCAGCCGAAGTCTTATTCTTCGAGATAGGTCGTGTAAGTGGCCTCATCGAGCAGTTCGGCAGTTTCGCCGTTCATGCGCACTTTCGCAATCCAGCCTTCGCCATAGGCATCGGTATTCACCTTTTCCGGCTCGGATTCCAGCAAGGTATTGACTTCAATGACTTCACCGCCGACCGGGGCATAGACATCGGAAACGGCTTTGACCGATTCGACGACGGCAAACGCCTCACCCGGCGCAAGCTGGCGGCCGACTTCCGGTAATTCAACGAATACGATATCGCCAAGGGCTTCCTGGGCATGATCGGTGATGCCCAATGTGGCCGTATCACCCTCGATACGCACCCATTCGTGTTCCTTGGTGTATTGCAAATCAGCAGGAATGGTCATGATTCTACTCCCTCGTCATGGTCAGCGGATGCCCGAAGCATAGCAAGCCTGATATCGTCAGCTATGATTTTCTTACCCGGCTGCGCACAAACGGTGTTTGCGTGCGTTCGGCGGCAACCCGTTTACCGCGGATTTCCACAGATAAGTCGCCGTTTTCGGCGTATTTCGGTTGCACATAGGCCAGCGCGATGCCGCCTGCCATCGGGCTGAACATGCCGGATGTGACTTCGCCTGTGGGCGTATCATCGGCAAGCACACGATAATGTGCGCGCGGAATGCCGCGGCCGGTCAGTTTCAGCGCAATCAGCCGTTGTGTCGGCCCCTGTTCCCGCCGGGTAACCACAGCTGCACGGCCGATAAAATCGCCCTTGTCCAGCTTCGTAATCCACATCAGCTTCGCTTCCACGGGCGTAACCTGATCGGAGATTTCATGGCCATAGAGCGCATAGCCCATTTCGGTGCGCAGCATATCGCGTGCGGCCAGACCGATCGGCTGTGCGTCGCCTGCCAGCAGCCCGCGCCATAAGGAAACAGCCAGTGCATTGGGCAGATAAATCTCGAAACCATCCTCGCCGGTATAGCCGGTGCGTGAAATGATGACGGGATGGCTATCGATGGTCGTTTCAGTAAAACGATAATAGCCGATGCGCTCCAGATCGATGTCGACATGTGGTTGCAGGGTTTGCTGTGCGTTTTCCCCCTGCAGGGCTAGCAGTGTCGTGGCATCGGATTCATCCTGAACCTCAACATCAAAGGCTGCTGCCTCCCGGGTTAAATGCGCCACATCCTTGTGTCGGTTGGCGGCATTGATGCACAGATAATAATGTTCATCGGCGATTTTGTAGGTCGTGATATCATCGATAAACGTACCGTCGTCGTTCAGCAGCGCGGAATACTGGACCTGTCCGTCAGCGAGTTTCGATACATCATTGGTCGTGACGTACTGCAGGAAGGCCAGTGCTCCGGGGCCCTTGATGCGTACCTGGCCCATATGCGAGATGTCGAACAGGCCGCAGCCGCCATCGCGCACGATATGGTATTCTTTCAGTGCGCCGGTGGTGTATTGCACCGGCATGTCAAAGCCGGCAAACGGCACCATCTTGCCACCTGCTGCGATATGCTCTTCATACAAGGGTGTGCGGGCCAGACTCATGCGGCATCTCCCAGATGTGTTTTGAAGGCCTGGACGGTATTGGTCAGCAGCATCGTGATGGTCATCGGACCGACGCCGCCGGGCACCGGGGTGATCCAGGATGCGCGCTGGCTGGCCGTGTCAAAATCGACATCGCCGGTCAGACTGCCGTCGGACAGGCGATGAATGCCGACATCGATGACGATGGCGCCGGGGCGGATCCATTCGCCATGAATCAGCCCTTGTTTGCCAGCGGCGGCAACAACAACTTCAGCGCGTTCGATATGCGACTGCAGATCGCGAGTAAAGCGATGGCAGACGGTGACCGTGGCACCGGCCAGTAGCAATTCCAGCGCCATCGGCCGGCCAACAATGTTGGAGGCGCCGACGATGACGCATTCCTTGCCATGCAGGTCCTCGCCGGTTTCTTCCAGTAATTTCATGCAGCCGTAGGGTGTGCATGAACGTAATGCAGGCTGACGTGCGGTCAGGCGACCGATGTTATAGGGATGAAAACCATCGACATCCTTACCTGGATCGATGGCCTCGATGATCGTTTCCGGATTGATATGTTCGGGTACGGGCAGTTGCACGAGAATGCCATCTATTTTCGGATCCTGATTCAGCTCCGAAATCAGCCCCAGCAGATGCTGCTGGCTGGTATCGGCCGGAAGTTCATGCGAGAAAGAGCGGATGCCGACTTTCTCGCAGCCGATTTTCTTGTTGCGTACATAAACATGCGAGGCCGGATCATCGCCGACAATGATGACGGCCAGTCCCGGCGCGCGGCCATGTTTCTCAGTCAGTGCGGAAACTTCATCCGCCAGTGCCGTGCGCATGCGTGCCGCCAGCGCTTTTCCATCCAGAAGTTGTGCTTTCATAAGGCCGCGCATTGTTGCAGCAACGGGCGTTTCAGACAATGATAAGCTGCATGTGAATCGGTATTGACCTTGGTGGCGTGAAAACGGAACTGATTGCACTGGATGCGGATGGCATGGAGTGCCTGCGTTTTCGCCGCCATCTGCTGGCGATGCGGCACAGATCTCCAAAGCTGCGGCAAATGGCGATGCTTCCGGTGTGTGAGGGGGGCGTTATGGTTATGGGAGTGTGACGATGAAGATTATGCATATGGGTCTGCTGGTGTCCGATTTGGAGCAGGCGGTGAGGTTTTATGAACATGTATTGGGGCTTGTGCGCATACCGCGGCCGGAGCTGGATTTTGACGGTATCTGGTATGGGCTGGAGAATGGTCAGCAGTTGCATCTGATGCAGCTGGAGAATCCGTACGCACATTGCAAGCTGCCGGCTCATGGCGGACGAGATCGACACATGGCCCTGCAGGTTGATGATCTTGCGGCAATTCGCCGGCGACTGGATGCGGCGGATGTGCCGTACACGCTGAGCCGTTCGGGCAGGGTCGCGCTATTTTGCCGCGATCCGGATGATAATACGATCGAGCTGATGCAGGCCTGATCAGGACCGTATGTTATCGACGGCCCTGATGCAGGCTTTCAAAAAAGATGCGGTCGATATCTTCATGCCATTCACCATGCCAGGCTGCCAGCCAGCGTTCGGCCTGGGTCTGGCCGGCCTCAATGGCATGGATGGCCGGAGCAAGAAAGACGCGTTCATCCTCGCCTGCATCATTGGTGATATGTATGCGCTCAAGGCCGCTGGCAGCGATATCCAGCATCTGTTCGCATAATTGCAGTGCGGTTGTGTCGCGGAATGGCGTGGCAAGGGCTGTGCGCGGGACTGCCTGACGCAGTGCAATGACTTCGGTATGTGTCCAGTCGGCAATCATGTTCCAGGCGTAATCTTCAGCCTTTGTATCATATAACAAGCCTTTCCAAAGTGCCGGCAGCGAACATATCCACGGCCAGGGGCCGGCATCGGCACCGCGCATTTCCAGATACTGTTTCAGTCGCACATCAGGGAACAGCGTGGATACATGCAATTCCCAGTCATCCATGGTCGGGTATTCGCCGGGCAGTTGTGCGAGCTTGCCTTGCATGAAGTCCCGAAAACTGGCACCTGCGCAATCGATATAACGGCCGTCACGCATAATAAAATACATTGGCGCATCCAGCGCCCATTCGGTGTAGGCAGCAAAGCCGAAATCATCGGCGAATACGCAGGCCGGAATGCCGGTGCGTTTGGGATCGGTATCCAGCCAGCAGGCGGCACGGCGGGACAAGAAGCCGGAGGGCTGGCCATCTTCGAACGGGCTGGCCGCATACAGGGCGGTGACCAGCGGTTGCAGGCACATGGCAATGCGCATTTTGCGCGCCATGTCGCGTTCATCGGAGAAATCGAGGTTGGCCTGTACCGTGGCCGTGCGCAGCATCATATCCAGGCCGCCATTACCGACGTGGGGCATATAGCTGCGCATAACGCCATAACGGGCTTTCGGCATCCAGGGGATAGCTTCGCGTCCCCATTTGGGCTGGAAGCCGAGCGCCAGAAAACCGATGCCCAGCTCCTCGGTAGCCTGGTGTAGCAGATGCAGGTGGTCGGTGGTTTCCCGGCAGGTATCAAAGATACTGTTTAACGGAGCGCCGGAAAGTTCCAGTTGTCCGCCAGGCTCCAGCGTGATCGATGCCATATCCTTGCTCAGGCCAATGATATGTTCGCCTTCCATGACAGGCTGCCAGTCTTCCTGACAGAGCATGTGCAACAGACTGCGAATGCTTCGCTCGCCCGCATAAGGAATGGGGCGCAGCGTTTCCTTGCAGAAGCCGATCTTTTCGTGTTCGGTGCCGATGCGCCATTGTGCCTGCGGTTTGCAGCCATGCGCGAACCAGTTGGCCAGATCCTCAATCGTTAACATCGCGCCATGGTAGCGGAAGAACGATGGGTAGGCTAACCTCGGCAGGAAGGAACACCACAAGGGCACAAAGGGATGGAGTCACGAAAGTATTAATAGACACAAAGATTTTCGCATGAAGATAGTTGCTGACCTTTTCTTAATATTGTCGTGTCTTTGTGTTTCTGTGGTTACAAATATATATTATAGTGATTGTGCGTAGTGTTGCAAAATGACACACGGTTGGTGTGGCGTGTTGACACTGAATGTGAGGGGGGTCACAGTTGCGCAGTCTTCCCGGATGGAATGCGTGCTTTGATGCATGACGGAGGGGAAAGAATATAAAAGACTCTACGGAGTCAAATTTTTGGAGGAAATTACAGATATGAAGAAAATGCTTCTTTCTGCTGCTGCCTTCGCTGTTGTTGCTGTTTCTGCTGTTGCAGTTGCACCGACGACTTCTGAGGCAGTTCCGGCGTTCGCACGCCAGACTGGCGCAGCTTGCCTTAGCTGCCATTTCATGAGCTTCCCGACGCTGTCCAGCTTCGGCCGCTCTTTCAAGGTTAACGGTTTTACCGACGTTGGCGAACAGGCGCTGGTTGAAGACGAGGGCCTGTCCATTCCGGCTTCGCTGAACATTACTGCTGTGATTCGTCCGCAGTTTGTAAACGTCAGCACGGGTGGTGCGGCTCCGGCCGTCAAGTCGGCTACGATTACGGCTGACCAGGTGCTCCTGATCGGTGGTCGTTTCGGTACCAACAGCGGTATATTCATCGAATATGATGGCGCTACTCCGTTTGCCAATATTCAGATCATGAATTCTTTCGACTTCGGTTCGTTCCGTGGCGGTGTGAATATCTTCAACACCGGTTTCGGCGAAACGGCTGGTCTGGAAGTATCTTCCGTATTCGGTCAGCACGGTGGTATGCTGAACGGTAAGGCTCTGTCTGCTGCCAACGGCATCGGTAGCCTCGGTGGCAACACCGGTGGTCTGGCCTTCTGGGCTGCTAACGACTGGGCGATGGCGTCTG
>CAZTGM010000044.1:0-16315 GCA_964613235.1 uncultured Zetaproteobacteria bacterium
GCAACACGAAAATATTTTCCCATTTGCTTGCCGTGAAATTAAAACCGCTGCTGGCGGCCTGCTTCTCGTAAACGGCATACACCCCGCTGTGCCACCAGTCCGTCACGCCTATGGCAAACTCAAACTGCTGCCTGATTTTACCATTCTGCAAAGGATCGGGACTACGTATGATATCCGTCTGGGATTCCAGTTCAATTTCTCCACCTTCCGCATGGGGCGAATACACTTTTTTCGCCAGGACCATTTGTGGTGCAAGCATGATCGATATCAACAAAAGTATACGAAACATTTAAATCTCCTTGTCGAAAGGAGATCAGAAGCATGATGCATGCCAATACTTCATGGCAGAAAATCTGTGTATCAGAGGGCTTCTGTAAACATTATCTGCTTTATTATGAGAAAATACGGCCAGAGGCTTCCCGCAAACAGGAATAACTACCCCTCAAGTTTACGATATAATGTAGACAAACCAATACCAAGGCATTGTGCTGCCTGCACCTTGTCGCCATGACAATTGGCAATCGTTTTCATGATCCAGGAACGCTCAAACTGTTGCAGTGCAGCAGCCAGGGTCAATTCATCTTGCTGCATTTCTTCATTCCATTCCCCATCAAGAATCAGGGCTCGCTCGAGATAATTACGCAACTGGCGAACATTGCCAGGCCAGGCCTGCTGCTGTACCTGGCGTGCCAGCACAATTGGCAAATCCGTCTGTTGCTTACCCATATCCAGCGCCAGTTCATGATAAAGGCGCTCCGCCAGAGGCAAAATATCTTCCGGCCTGTCTCTCAGCGGTGGAATATCAATGGTCAGCACGGATAAACGATAATAGAGATCGGCCCTGAATCCTTTACCATCAATCAAATGTTGGGGATCCACATTGGTTGCTGCGATAATGCGCCCCTTGAAACTCAGGCTCTTGGTTCCGCCAAGCGGACGAAAAGCCCCATCATCAAGCACATGCAACAGCTTGGCCTGCAATTGCAAGGGCATTTCACCAATTTCGTCCAGAAACAGAGTTCCGTCGCCCACTGCTTCCAGTAACCCTTTCTTATTGTGATCGGCACCGGTAAAAGCACCTTTACGAAATCCGAACAGCTCGGACTCAAGCAGATTCTCCGGTATCGATGCACAATTGATGCCGATAAATGGTTTTTCCTTTCGCTGACTGCTGGTGTGAATCAGCTTGGCCAGTAGCCCCTTGCCCACTCCCGTCTCGCCTGTGACCAGAATCGGAGCATCTGAACCCATGGCCTTTTCCGCAATACTACGCACGCGTTTCATGGGCTCGGATGAGCCAAGAATGGCTAACTGGCTTTCTTCCTGCTTGCGTGATGCCTTGCGCTGCACCTGCCCCTTCAGCGTCTGCATTTCCTTCAGACGATAAAGACGGGCAAACAGTTCATCAAAACGCACCGGTTTGGCGATATAATCATAGGCTCCATGGCGAATGGCCTGGATAGCCAGCTCTCTGTTGCCAAAAGCCGTCATAAATATGACCGATATATCAGGATACTGATGCTGGCAACATTCGAGAATACTGAAACCATCACCATCCGGCAGATGAATATCGCTCAGGACGGCATCCGGACTTTCCCGCTCCAGCAATTCAAGGCCCTGCTGCAATGTGGCTGCTTCCACAACCTGATATCCCTCATCCGCAAGCATCTCACTGACTCCCGCACGAATGCGCGCTTCATCCTCAATAATTAGTATCAGCATTATGTTCCCCCTGTGCAAGAGGCATATGCAGGCGGAAACGACACCCTGCAGGGCTGTTCTCAGCCAGCTCCAGTTCACCATGCATGCGACGCATCAAGTCGCGGCTGATCGACAATCCCAAACCGGAACCCTTCCCTCGTGCCTTGGTTGTAAATAGCGGAGAAAAAATCTGCTCCACAAGATCCTCGGGAATGCCTTCCCCTTCATCAATGACATCCAGAAAGGCACAGGTATCGTCCCATTCACCGTGAATGCTGACCGTCCCGTGCGCACAACAGGCATCGATGGCATTAAGCAGCACATTCACCAGCACCTGACGTATGATATCCTCACTACCCAATACTGCGGGCATCTCATCCGGCACACTCACCTGAAAAGATAATGTCTTCGCCTGACGGGAAAGGCGTACCAACCGTAAAGCACTATCAACAACAGATTCGACATCAATCACCGCATGTTCGCTGGAAGATTGCCGGCCAAAGTCCAGTACATTATCAATAATGGTTTCCGTACGGCGCAATTCACTGGCTGTCGCTTCCAGATATTGTTGCACGGCTGCAAGGTCACCTCGCTCCAGCTTGTTTCTGCAAACGTCCAGTGATACCGATGCTGCAGACAGCGGATTGCCAACCTCATGCGCAATATTTGCCGTCATCAGGCCAAGTGCATGCATCTTTTCCTGATGGGCGGCAAAACTTTTAGCCTGTACCAGTTCGCGATCCCGCTGCTGCAGGGTGAGTCCCATACTGTTCAGTGCGCGGGAAAGATCTCCGATTTCATTATCGCCGAAATCCGGACAATCCGGCGAAAAATCACCTTCACCAATACTCGCCACCTTGCGACGTAACAGAATCAGGGGGCGTACAATGCGGCGATACAGATATACCGTTACGCCTCCCAGTAGTGAAAACAGCACTAGCAGCGACACGATAAAATCTTCACGCATATCCAGATGCAGCCCCGACACCATGCGCATGGACTGATTCACGCTGTCATCCATATGATGATGTCGCTCAGACATTGCCTGTGAGAGCTTGCGTAGTTCAGCATCGAGTTCCTGCATCAGAATGGGGCCTTCCATATTGCCGGTAGCAAACGGCAACGCAAAAATGCTTTCAGCAAGATCATGCATGGCGGCAAGCATCGGCCTGAAAATCCCTCGCTCATCAGCATCCAGTCCATTCACGGCCCGGTTGATTGCAGCCTCACTGGCCCTGTAGTTGCGGATATGCACAAACGAACCGGTAATCAGATAGTCATGAACATGTGCCACCATATCCCGAACCTGCATTTCCAGGTCATGCAGGCGATGGCTTTGATGATTGGATTGCTCGATATCGACAGCCATGTCATGAATCGTCGAAATATCCCGCAACTGGTGCCAGCCGACAAAGGCCGCAAACATAAAAACCGCCAGCAGCCATAATGCCAGCGTACCGAAGAGCCCACGAAACAGGTTCATATTGCCACCATCATAGCCAGCCTATGGTACAATAAGCCCTTCGATATTCGCCAACGCCGGAAACCACTGAATCAACCAGCCGGAAATGATGCTGAAGCTACCCAGAAAGATCAGCAAACCGACAATAATCAGTAACACACCGGAACACTTTTCAACCACCGAAAAATAGCGTTTGAACCCCTGCGACCAGCGCAGAAAAGAATCGGTCGCCAGTGCTGCCAGCAAAAACGGAACAGCCAGGCCCAGTGAATACACGGCCAGTAACATCACACCGCGGGATAATTCGTCCTGCGTACCGGCCACGGCCAGAATCGCGCCCAGAATCGGGCCGATACACGGCGTCCAGCCAAAGGCAAACGCCGCCCCGAGTATCAGTGCACCCAGACCATGTCGGGCATTTACGCCCTTTGCCTCGAAGCGAGCTTCCATCATCAGCAACGGAATACGAATCATGCCCGCATAATGCAGGCCGAACACAATGATAATAATGCCGGCCAGCTTGCCTAGAATATCCATATGCATCAACAGCCACCGGCCGATCAATGTCGCCGATACGCCCAGTGCAATAAAAATCAGGCTGAAACCGGCGATAAACCATAATGACTGCATCAATGCATGACGTCGCATGCTCGCCTCCTGACGATCATGCTGTCGCAACTCGTTGACCGATACGCCGGAGATATACGACAAATAGGCTGGCACCAATGGCAGGACGCATGGCGATAAAAACGACAACAGTCCTGCAATCAACGCACCGGCCAGGGTAACTTCAATCATTCAACACTCCTTATAGTTTCACATTGCGCAGACGCAGTGCATTGGTAATCACAGAGACGGAAGAAAAACTCATTGCCGCGGCCGCAATAATTGGAGAGAGCAGCAACCCGAACACAGGGTAGAGCACACCGGCGGCAATCGGCACACCGGCAGAATTGTAAACAAAGGCGAAGAAGAGATTCTGACGAATATTCTTCATCGTCGCACGACTCAGCCTGCGTGCCCTCACGATACCGGTCAGCTCACCCTTGATCAGCGTTACGCCAGCCGACTCCATGGCCACATCGGTACCGGTCCCCATGGCGACACCGACATGCGCCTGTGCCAATGCCGGCGCATCATTGATGCCGTCACCGGCCATGGCCACGATCTTACCTTCATCCTGCAATCGCTTGACCACGGCTGCCTTCTGATCGGGCAACACATCAGCCTCGAAGCGTTCGATACCCAGCTGCTCAGCTACCGCTGCCGCCGTGTTGTGATTATCACCGGTCAGCATCACCACCTCGATACCCTCATCGTGCAGCGCCCTGATCGCATCGGGCGTACTCTCCTTGATCGGATCGGAGACACCGATCAAACCGACAAGTACTCCGTCCACAGCCAGATACATCACGGTCTCACCACCCTTCTGATGCTCTGCCACCGTGGCTGCCACATCATCAATGCTAATACCGCGGTCCTGCATCAGGCGCGCATTACCCAGCAGAACATCCTTGCCATCCACCCGGGCCTCGACCCCCTTGCCGGTAACGGCCGAAAAATCCTCCACTGCGAGCAGTTCCAGATGCCGCGCTTCGGCTCCGGCAACAATCGCAGCCGCCAGCGGGTGTTCGCTGGCTCGCTCAATGCTAGCGGCCAGCGCCAGCACCTTATCCTCGGAAAAAGAATCCGTGGCCAGACTGTTGGTCAGCGTCGGGCGCCCCTCCGTCAGTGTACCGGTCTTGTCCACCACGACCATGTTCACTTTTTCCATGATCTCCAGCGCCTCGGCATTTTTGATCAGCACGCCGGCCGTCGCACCGCGCCCGGTGCCGACCATAATCGAGATCGGCGTCGCCAGCCCCAGCGCACAGGGGCAGGCAATAATCAGCACAGCCACGGCATTCACGATCGCATGCGCCAGCTTCGGTTCCGGGCCGACCAGCATCCATGCCGCAAATGCAATCAACGCGATGATCACCACGGCTGGTACAAAATAGCTGGCCACAGTATCGGCCATCTTCTGAATCGGTGCACGCGAACGCTGCGCCTCGGCCACCATATTGACGATCTGGGAAAGCAGCGTATCCGCACCGACCTTCTCGGCCCGCATCAGCAGCGAACCGTTACCGTTGACCGTGGCACCGATCAGCGTATCGCCTGACCTCTTCTCCACCGGCACCGGCTCGCCGGTCACCATCGATTCATCGACATTGCTCTCGCCTTCAACCACGATGCCATCGACCGGCACCTTTTCACCGGGACGAATACGCAGTACATCGCCTGCCACGACATCCTCCAGCGGCACATCGGCCTCGCTGCCATCAGCAGCCACACGCCGAGCTGTTTTCGGGGTCATGCCGAGCAACAGTTTAATGGCTTCATTGGTGCGCGAACGGGCGCGAAGTTCCAGCACCTGTCCGAGCAACACCAGCGCCGTAATCACGGCACCCGCCTCAAAATAGACATCGACGAGGCCTCCCTCCATCTGCATCACCGGCGGAAACAACGCGGGGAATAACAGCGCCACAACGCTATATATCCAGGCCACTCCAACACCGAGCCCCACCAGCGTAAACATGTTCAGATTCCAGGTTTTGACCGACAGCCAAAAGCGTTCGAAGAAAGGCCAGCCGCCCCACAGGATGACCGGCGTTGCCAGTACAAACTCGATCCATTGCACCGCGCTCATGCTCAAACCCGATGGCAGCCATGACGGTGCCAGATCAGCCACCATGGCCAGTACAAACACCGGTACAGCTAATACAGCGCTGAACTTGAAACGACGCGTCATATCATCAAGTTCCGGATTCTTCTCTTCCAGCATTACCGTGCGCGGCTCCAGCGCCATGCCGCATTTCGGGCATGAGCCGGGTTCATCGCTGACCACTTCGGGGTGCATCGGGCAGACATATTCGGTTTTCTGGTTCAGTACAGGTGCAGCCATCGGTTCCAGCGCCATGCCACATACCTTGCAGGTGCCCGGCCCCTGTTGTTCCTGCCCCGGACACATGGGGCAGAAATACATCGCATCGGGATTATCCGGCAGCTGTTTTCCCGCTGCATGCTCATGATGGCAGGCCTGATCCTTGCCCTCGAAGGCGGCAGGATCCGCGCTGAATTTCTCCACGCAGTGCTGCGAACAGAAGTAATAGTCGTGCTCATGATGGCGCAAATGATTTGATGAGGCACGGCTGACCCTCATGCCACACACCGGGTCATAAGTACAATTATCCCCCATATAATCCTCTGGCGATTCGCCGAATTTTTCCAGACAGTGCTCACTGCAAAAACGGTAATTTACGCCACGGAAAGAACGCATATGCTCACTATCATCGGGCACCTGCATACCACAAACCGGATCAATATGCATTGTCATCTCCTATCTGTTTCCATCTACATGACAGGCCCGGCCGTATGGCCCACGACCAGGCCCTGTCCGTTCTCAACATCAATTTTCCGGATTATTCGTCCGTTCATGATATTCGTGTTTACCCGCACCCATATGCTTCTTGTGCTGAGCATCGGACATCGTCGGATGTTTACCATTCTCACCCTTATGCCTGCCCTCACCTGCTGCCGGATGATGCGCACCACCCATATGCTTTTTATGCTGGGTATCAGACATCACCGGAGAATTACCTTCCATGCCATCACCCTGTTTTTCCGGGTGATGCATGCCTCCCATGACCTTACGATGCTGGACATCGGACATGGTTGCACCATCACTACCATACACAGTTGATGTTAATGCCAGAAGCACTCCTACAAATAAACCTGCTACACTTGCTCGTTTCATATCACTCTCCTTGTCATTTACAACTGCGTGCTACGAAAACCAGTAAGACTGGCGAGCACGGACACCCGTCTTGTCGCCTGATAGCAAGGTTCTGAACCATCCATCAGGCACGTTCCAATTGATATTATGCATGACAGTTACTACCTGCCATCGACACTGACGCTGAAAGTGCATCCCGAAGCAAACTGGCTAACCGGGAGCACAATTTATACAAATAAGGTGCGAGTAATTTCATTGGCAATTCCACAACCGCATTGAATTTGCCTAACTCTTTACCGGCGGCTTGTTGCAGCATGCCGCATCGTCTGCCGCCAAATGATCCAGCTCGTTTTCCTCGGTATAATGAATCCAGCCGCGCTTCAGTCGTTCGCCCCAGCCACTGCCAAGTGCTGCGCCTGCCTTGAGCAACGCTTTTTCAATCTGTTCGGCTCGCGCTTCCAACAGATTGTAATCGATACTCACCCTACGCTTATCGACATGTACATTCCGCACACCCATCAACTGTTCAATCGCCCGCATCAAATGCTGCTTCTGCGTATCATCTACCGCACGATCCAGTAAAAAATGTCTGCGTTTGATGATCGGCTGGCGGTGCCCTGCCTGCTTGCCAATATACAACGAAGGGCGAGCAACAAAGTTTTCCCGACATTGCTGCGAACAAAAATTATATATCAGGCCTAAACGTCTGGCATGAATTTCTGAACCTTCCGTTTCCATATGGCAAACCGGGCACTGTCTCTGTGACATGCTCAAGCCTTCCCTGCAACCACTACGTAGATGCTATTCAGGATAATAAATGCTGGACACATAGGACTTGCCTCTATCTGAGAAACGCACACTTACCAGATGTTTGTCCTGGTCATGACCAAACCTGAAGCGAGCCATATACCAACCATCCAGCTCCACCATACGATTGTAGCCTTCTGTGCTGCCATCCGGGTGGATCACTTCCGATGAAACCTGAAGCCCATGTACTGGCTTCCTGTTTTTCTCAATGCTAACCATCACGTGATATTCATCGCGACTGTAGCCTGTACCATCAGGAGCTCTCATGATGTGGAAGGTCACGCTGTGAATTCCGTCAATGTTTTTGATGGCGATAAAGCCCTGTTCATGTTTCATGGTCGATGTCTTCGGCGCTTCCTGCCCGGCAGCATGCACTGTCATACTCAGCATGCCGGCGAGCAATAACATAAACATCAGCGTGAATGATCTTCTGTTCATATAACTGTCTTCCTTAATGCGCCGGAAATTCAACACCGACAAAGTGCTTGGCACCATCAGCTGTCTTGAACAACACCATCACCTGATGCGACCCCGGATGCCCCAGATCATATGCAGTCATATACCAGTCTCCCATTTTCATCATCATTTTGGATTCGGATTCGCCGTTAGGATGTGTGACCTTGGAATTGACCACGATATCACCTAGCAACCGGCCATTTTCTTCTACCTTGATCATCACGTTGTGCGAACCGCCATGCTGCATGCCTGCCGCAGCTTTCATGATATGAAAACTGACCGTGTAACCATCCACCTGCTTCTGCTTGAGAAACGCGTCTTTCATCCCGGCCATGTCGCCATTCATTGATGAATGATTCTCCATCGAACATGGATTGGCTACATCCATGGGCATATCGCCTGCCAGCACCGGGGGCACTCCGATCATGCCCGCTGCAACGATAATCATTGTCTGTATTTTCATGCTTTTTGCTCCTTGTTGCTCATATGCTTTCTGCTCTTTCATTTACCTGATGCAGGAACCTTGCCTGTGTTATAAATGCCATTCAGAATCTCCAGCATCTGGGGATCAGCCCATGGAAAAGCCCCGTTGACCTTCTCCACGTAAATACCGTTTCGATTGATGACAAAGGTTTCCGGATATTTGAATACGCCCAGTTTTGCGGCTGCAATCGTCTTGCCGCCTTTATCCCAGTAGATCGGGAAAGGGATCTTTTGTTGCTCGATAAAAGCACGTACATCCTCCGCATTGTTATCAGCCGCCAGGCCTACAACGAGGAATTTATCCTTGGGTAACATTTCGGAGAGACGGATCAAATCCGGCATTTCCTGACGGCATGGCGGACACCAGGTGGCCCAGACATTGAGAATCACCACCTTGTGCGCAAACAGATCATGGCTGCTGACCGTTTCTCCCGCCAAGTTCGTCAACTGCAACTCGGGCATGGACTTGCCCTTCATCGGTAATGTCAGCTGATCGCTTGCAGAACAGCCGGCCAGCAGCAGAGCAGTCAATGACAACATCAAAAATACGGTCCGCATCGCTTAATACCTCCGGAACACCGTGGCATGGCCCGTTTTGTCAAAGGACAACACCTGATAATTCCTCGGTGCCTTGCCCTCTTCCTGCATGCCCGGCGATTGCATCGGCATGCCCGGGGCCGTAAGGCCTGCCACCTGCGGACGTTCCTTTAGCAGGCGTTTCACATCATCGGCCGGCACATGCCCTTCAATGATATAGCCATCAACAAGAGCCGTATGACAGGACGCCAGGTTTTCGGGGATACCATACTGTGCCTTGACCGCTTCCATATCATCGCGCTTATGCTCAATGACGGTAAACCCGGCATTGCGCAAATGCTCCGCCCAGCCAGTACAACACTGACAACTGGGTGACTTGTACATCACCACTTCCGGCAGTACTGACTGCGGTTGTTGTTGCATCACCGCAGCCGACTCCTCTACGGCAACTGCGGTTTGTCCCTCTTGTCCGGTATTGTTGCATCCGGCGATAAAGACGATTCCCAGCAACAGTGCCCAGAACATCATCGTACCTGTTTTACGCTTCATATTTGCTCCCTTGTATCCCGAATCATTTGTTTTTCCTTGATCTGTAGCAGGGCACCGTAAATCACCGGCAACACGATCAGACACAGTAATGTTGTCGTCACCATGCCCCCGATCATCGGCGCGGCAATGCGCTGCATGACATCCGAACCCGTACCGCTACCAAGCATGATCGGCACCAGCCCTGCAATCACGGCAGTCGCCGTCATGGCAATCGGGCGCACGCGTTTGGCCACGCCGCTTTGCACGGCCGCGCGCAGATCCTCAACGGAAAACGCACCCTTCTTCTGTGCCCGCCGCTGTGCCACTTCCTGATCGATGAATGTCAGTAC
Organism: uncultured Zetaproteobacteria bacterium; assembly: GCA_964613235.1. GTDB lineage: Bacteria > Pseudomonadota > Zetaproteobacteria > Mariprofundales > Mariprofundaceae > J005. The sequence goes on from CAZTGM010000044.1 coordinate 10,103, forward strand.
CAGCACGCCAATCTCGGCTGCCACACCGGCCAGTGCAATAAAACCGACGGCTACGGCAACAGACAGATTGAAGCCCAGCCACCATACCAGCCAGAACCCGCCGATCAGCGAAAACGGTACCGACAACATAACCACGACAGGTGCGGTCAGATTGCCGAAGTTGAAATACAACAACAGAAAAATCAGCAACAGGGTTGCCGGAATAACAATGCGCATTTTTGCTGCTGCCCGTTCCATGTATTCAAACTGGCCCGACCATTCCAGTGTATAACCGGCCGGTATGTTGACCTGATCGGCAATAATCTGTTTAGCTTTCGCCACATAGCCACCGATATCACTGGAACTGATATCGACATAAACCCAGGCATTGGGCCGTGCATTCTCGCTCTTGATCGACGGTGGCCCGCGCACGATATCGATGTTGGCAACGGCAATCAGTGGAATCTGTGCACCGGTCGGCGTCGGAACCAGCACCCGTTTCAGGGCTTCCGGATCACTGCGATAATCACGTGGATAACGCAGGTTAACCGGATAACGTTCCAGCCCCTCCACGGTTTGCGTCACATTCATGCCGCCAATAGCCGACTGAATGACATCTTCGATATCGCCGATCGTCAGGCCGTAACGGGATGCCTGATCGCGCTGAATATCGATATCCAGATAATAGCCGCCCGCCGCCCTGTCACTGAATGCTGAAGTCGTTTCCGGCAAGGTCTTCACAGCTCGTTCGATATCCTCGCCGACCTTTTGCAGAACATTCAGATCAGGGCCCGACACCTTGATGCCGATCGGCGTCTTGATGCCGGTGGAGAGCATGTCGATTCGCGTTTTGATCGGATAGGTCCAGGCATTGGCAAGGCCCGGAAATTTGATGGCCGCATCCATTTCGCGCATCAGCTCCTGCGTCTTCTTGTCCGGATCCGGCCATTCTTCTCTCGGTTTCAGACGAACAATCGTTTCCAGCATGGACAATGGTGCAGCATCTGTGGCCGTATCGGCACGCCCGACCTTGCCGAACACCGTCTCCACCTCGGGAAACGTTTTCAGAATCCGGTCTGTCTGTTGAAGTAGCTCTTTGGCCTTGGTGATCGAAATGCCTGGGAATGTTGTCGGCATATACAGGATATCGCCTTCATCCAGCGGCGGCATGAACTCCGAACCGATCTTCGAAATCGGAACGGCCATGGAAAACAATAATCCCAGCGCAATCGCCAACGTCATACCTTTATATTTCAGGGCACAGGCCAGTGCCGGGCCATGTGCCCACTGCAAGGCACGATTAACCGGATTTTTCTCTTCTGGCATGACCTTGCCGCGAATGAACCAGCCCATAAGCAGCGGCACCAGTGTCACAGCCAGCACGGCCGACCCCAGCATGGCATAGGTCGCCGTAAACGCCAGCGGCTTGAACAGACGCCCTTCCTGCGCTTCCAGCGTGAAGATCGCCATATAGGATACGGTGATAATCAACAGCGAGAAAAACAGCGCCGGCCCCACTTCGCGTGACGCATTACCGATTGCCAGCCAGCGCTCGGCAATCGTCAGCTCCGCGCCTTTCTCATGTTCGGCCTGTTCCAGATGCTTGTGTGCATTCTCGATCAATACGATGGCGCCATCAACCATGGCACCCAACGTGATGGCAATACCACCCAGGCTCATAATATTGGCTGCCAGGCCCTGCCACTGCATCAGTGTAAATGCTATCAATACGCCCAGTGGCAATGTAACAATGGCCACTAGCGCGCTGCGCGCATGCATCAGAAACAGCATGCATACCAGTGAGATCACCAGAAATTCCTCAAACAGCTTGTCCTTCAGGTTTTCCACGGCCCGTTCAATGAGCCCACCTCGATCATAGGTCGGCACAATCTCCACACCGTCCGGTAAGCCTGTTTTCAGCTCTTCCAGCTTTTCACGCACAGCCTTGATCGTTGTCAGCGCATTTTCGCCATAACGCATGATGATCACACCACCGGCGACTTCCCCTTCACCGTTCAGCTCGGCAAGCCCACGCCTGAGTTCCGGCCCCAGATGCACATGCGCCACATCACGCAGCAGAATCGGCGTACCATGGCTGTCCACACCCACGGGGATCGTTTCCAGATCCGCAATACTCTTCAGATACCCCTTGCCTCGCACCATGAATTCGGTCTCACCCATTTCAATCAGGCGACCACCGACATCATTATTGCTGCGCTTGATGGCATGCCTGACCCTGGCCAGGGGAATGCCGTATTCGGCCAGCGCATTCGGATCAACCTCAACCTGATACTGCTTCACATAGCCGCCGATAGAGGCCACCTCAGATACGCCATTTACGGTCTGCAAGGCATAACGCATGTACCAGTCCTGAATCGAGCGTAATTCGGCCAGATCATGCGTTCCGCTTTTATCGACCAGTGCATATTCATACACCCAGCCCACTCCGGTTGCATCCGGCCCCAGCGTCGGCGTTACCCCTTGCGGCAAGCGCCCTGCCACATAATTCAGATATTCCAGCACGCGTGAACGCGCCCAGTACATATCGGTGCCATCTTCAAAGATGATATACACCACTGAAAAGCCGAAAAATGAATAGCCACGCACAACCTTGGAATGCGGCACAGCCAGTAGTGCTGTGGTCAGCGGGTATGTCACCTGATCCTCAACCACCTGCGGCGCCTGGCCCGCATAATCGGTAAACACGATGACCTGCACATCAGAAAGGTCGGGGATCGCATCCAGTGAAATATTTTTCACGGCAAAGGCACCGGCTACCACGAGAATGCCGGTAAAAATCAGCACAATCAGTTTATTACGCAGGCTTGCATCAATGATCTTCCCAATCATGTGTTGAATCCCTTAACCTCAAAGGCACGAATACATAAAGAAAACTCAATCAATATATTCATTTCGGGCCATCCATATTCATATCCTTTATCTTGTTATCCTGGCCTTGTGATGAATTCATTTGCATATCAGACATATCCATGCCATTCATGTCCATTCCCGACATATCCATCCCCTCCATTCCTTCGGCCTCTGTGCCTAAAGTCTTCGGCGCCACCATTTTTGCTGCGGCTTCACGGATCGAGGATTCGGAATCAATGAGAAACTGACCACTGGAAACCACCAGTTCGCCGGCTTTCACGCCGTCAAGAATTTCAACCAGTCCGTCCGAATTTGCGCCGGTACGCACAGTGCGCGGCTCAAAACGCCCTGCTCCGGTCTGCACAAATACATGCGCGTTTTTCCCTGTAACCAGCACCGATTCCCTGGGCACAAACACCCCGGTCTTTTGCTGACCGGCCACAATCGTTACATCACCAAACATATCCGGCTTGAGCAGTCCGGCCCTGTTATCGAATTCAATGCGCACCTTGTTGGTACGCGTTTTCGGATCAAGATAGGGGTAGATATAGGTGATATGGCCAATGAAATCATGTTCAGGAAGTGAGGCAATAAGCAAACGCGCCGCATCCCCTGTTTGCACCCAGGGAATCTCGTGTTCATACAGATCGGCCAGCACCCATACACGCGACAAATCGGCAATCTGATATAATTCCGATGCTGGTGTCACATGCGCACCCTCGCGCACGCCAATCTTCGTCACCACACCGGCAGCCGGTGCATGGATATGCATGCTCTTGCGCACCCGATGGCTTTTCTGCAATGCTCGAATCTGGTGTTCGGCCACATCGAAAAAACGCAGGCGATCCAGTGAAGAATCCAGCAGGCGTTTGGCCCCTTCGCGAATATCCGCATACGGGCTATCCTTCAACAGCTCCCAGTTGGACAGGGCCAGCAGATATTCTTCCTGCGTAGCTACCAGTTGCGGCGAATAGAACGACAGCAACATCGTATCTTCCTTCACCGTTTCACCGGTTTTATCGACAAACAGCTTGTCCACCCAACCATCCACCTTGGGATGCAGTGTTGTCAGCAATGTCTCATCATAGGTGATGCGACCAACGGTCGTGATTTCTCGTGTTACCGTCTGCTTAACAGCAGGTGTCACACGCACGCCCATATTCTGCGTTACCGTGGGATCAATTTTTACCGTACCGGCCGGTACATTGCCAGCACCTGTCGCATTTTCTGCACACACCGGAATATAATCCATGCCCATGGAGTCTTTCTGAAATGTCGGACTGGTTACCGACGGATTCATCGGATTGCGCCACATCAACGGCTGAGCACCGCCCGCACAAGGGCCATCACCCTGCACTGCCGGCCCGTTGCCACCTGATTGTTCCGGTGATGGCATGCCAAAAAGCGCATAGCCCAGTGCCACCCCTGCCGCCAGCATGGAAAGCGTCAATCCCATCTGTTTCAGCTTCATATATCACTCCTGAAAAACCAGTTAATTATGTTATTCATTCGAACATCTCCCGGCCTGCAGCAGCAGCCAGCCGTGCCTGGGCCTGATGCGCTCTGGTAATTTGTTGCCAGTAACGGATATCGGTATTGAATTCACTGAGCTGAGCACGTACCAGATTAAGGAAATCCACCTTGTTCACCTGATAGCCGGCCAGCATTGAAGCCGTAGTCTGACGTGCCTGTGGAATAATGCCTTTTTCGAATAGCACCACCTGATCACGTGCCAGCATAAAATCCGATGCTGCCGCATCAATCTCGGCATCAACCTGATTAATGGCATCCTGCCAGGAAAATTCAGCCTTCGCCTTCTCGGCATGGCGCTGATCCAGTGCCCGATCCTGCTTGCTGCCGCTATACAACGGAATCGTCATACTTAACATCAGTGAAGCGAAATCCGGACGTGACCGGCCATTGGCAGGATTAACGCCTTGCCGAAAACCATAGGCTCCACCTACTTTGAAATCGGGGTAATAATCTTTTTCGGCCAGAGCCACCATGGCCTCGGCAGCCTGTACACGTTCATCCATGGCCAGCAACATCGGCCGCGTGCTTCTTGCCTGCGATTTGAGCATCGCCACATCGATATGCACATGATCAAGTCCATGCGCCTGTTGTTCGGGTAAATGCAGGGACGTACCTGCATCCTGACCCAACAGCGCATTCAGGGCAGCCTCCTCACGTTCCCGTTCGGCAGACAGCCTGATTTCCTGCTCAAGCAACCTGGATAATTCCAGTTGCGCCAGCAATACGTCCTGCTGCAATCCCTTGCCCGTCTTGTATTTCGTTTCTGCCACACGTACCAGGTTGCGCAACAACTCCTGATTGCGGTGAATAATGGCCAGTGCCTTGTCGAGATAAGCCAGATTCCACCAGTGAATGCGTACATTGCGCAGCAACAGCAGGCGAAATTCCTGTTCGTTTTGCCGCGCTGCATCAGCCATATGCCGGGCTGCCTCGGCCTTTAATCCAAGCTTGCCGGGAAAAGGTACCGCCTGCGACACACCCAGTTGCATCTGAGTCATGTTTTCCTGCGTCAATGAGAATGAATCTACCGGGAGGTTCATCGCATTCATGCTGATGACAGGGTCCGGCAATGAACCCACCTGTGGCGGAATCGCAGCCATTGCCTCCGCCTGTTTTCCGGCTGCAGCCAGCGCCGGATTATGCTGCAAGGCCCTTGCTTCGGCCTGCTCGAGCGTCAACAGCGTTTCCGCCTGCGCCGCTCCCAAGGGTACCACCATACTGATGAGAACCATGCTCAACCAACGACGGGTCTGAATCAGGACATACATATACACACGCCTCCTGCACAAGATTCGTGCCATACTGAACACAGCAGACACACCCCCGACTCAGAGAGGCGGAGGTTTCAGCAGAAGACGATGATCAAACGCGAATGCGTTTACTAATACGATAAATAAGAGATGAAGATCGAGGTGGCCCGGTGGGTGAACGCACAGTCATGAGTGCGACATCCATACTCAATGGCCTCCATACAACCGGCGTCATGATAATGCCAGGCAATATCAGCAACGCTTTGGCGACCGGGATCTGAGTGGCATTCGACAATCCGTCCGGCTGATCGCAATGATAGCATTCATCAGATTGATTGGACGCATGATGTCCCTGCATCCCATCTTGGTGTTTGGCACAATGGGCCTCAACCTGTGCAGCCTGCATCATGTCAGGCATGGCATGCGCCTGCGGCGTCAGCATACAGAAGCCCGTCACCAGCATCTGCACGGCAAACAACGCCGCCATCAGGCGGGATGTGGAGCGTAGAGCATGTATGCTGCGTAACGACATGGCGCTACAATAGAATGCTTTGCATTAAAATTCAATGAAATACAATAA
>CAZTGM010000045.1:0-15656 GCA_964613235.1 uncultured Zetaproteobacteria bacterium
CGAAGCCGAAGCCGAAGCCGAAGCCGAAGCCGAAGCCGAAGCCGAAGCCGAAGCCTGCCGTAAAAGCACCGGCAGCCAAGCCCAAAGCGGCAAAAACGAAACCAGTGAAAGAAAACTTCGATCCGTTTGCGCCAGTACAATCGAAAAGCGATATCAAACGCACGCCGAAAACGACCTCGCCTGAACTGGCGAATATCGTCAGCAAACAATTGTCGCAAAAGGAAATCGATCGTTATATCGCCATGATGCAGGCAGCCGTACAGGAACACTGGAAGGTACCTGCCAGCCTCGGCACGCTGACCGATCCGTTAGTTGAGGTCCGCCTGACACGCAAGGGTGAGGTCGAGAAGATCACCATCCTCGAACCCTCCGGCAATAGCGCCATGGATGACTCGCTGATACGAGCTATCAGGAAAGCAGCGCCCTTCGAACTACCTCGCCAGCAATACGAAGCATTTCGGGTTAATCTCATACGCTTTCATCCGCTGAAATAACGCCCTGCACGGAGCTTGTTTTCCGCTGCGGCAATCGCTAGAAAGCAGCCATGCGTATTCTTTCTGTTCTCCTTCTCTGCTTGCTATCGTCGCACATTGCACTGGCTGCGGAATTTGATATTTATCAGTCTGACTACAAGCCATTAAGACTGGCATTGCTGACCCGGTCGGATGCTTCGCTGAATGCCTATACCAGCACATTCAACAATATCGTGCGCAATGATCTCGCATCCAGTCAGTCATTCACGGCCATGGATCCCATGAGCTTTCTGGCCACAGCGGAAGAAACCTGGAAATCGGTGGAATACGGTGACTGGCGCATTATCGGCACGGATACGCTGGTATTGTGCACCCTGACACGTACGGATCATGGCTGGAGCAGTGATATTCAGGTGCACAGCCCGTTCCAGACCAAACTGCTGGCCAAAACCACCCTGACCGGCCAGCAGGAGCATTTGCGGCAGCTGGCGCATTCTGTTTCCGACTTCATCTATCAGGCCGTACTGAACATTCCGGGCCATTTCAACAGCCATATCCTGTATGTCCGCAAACACGGCAAGTATTCCGACCTGATCTATATGGACCAGGACACGGCCAATCGGCAAACCGTCGGCCGGCGCTTTACCCTGCTGCTTTCTCCCGACTGGTCGCCGGATAGCACACAGGTGACACTGAACACCTATGTCGGCAATCATCCGAAGCTGGAGTTTTTTGATCTGAAAACCGGCCAGCGTACAACATTCGGAGATTTCAACGGCCTGAACAGCACACCTGAATTTTCACCTGATGGTCGCTTTGTCGCTGCCACGCTGTCGCACACCGGCAATTCGGAAATCCACATCTACGATATCAAAACCGGTAAATGGCGTCAGTTTACCTTTAACCCCGGCATCGATACGACGCCAACCTGGTCCCCGGACGGCACCATGATTGCATTTGTCAGCAATCGTTCGGGCAGACCGCAGATTTACAAAAAACCGGTTGGCGGCGGCAAGGCTGTGCGTGTTACTACCATCGGCAGCTACAATACCTCGCCGGTATGGTCGCCGGTTGGTGATCGCATTGCACTGGTCACGCTCAAGGACTGGAGTTATGCCATTGCTACGGTGCGTACCGACGGCTCCGATATCCGCTATCTGGCCACCGGCGACCGCGTGGAATCACCGACCTGGTCACCCAATGGCCAGATGATCATGTATTCGGCCGAGGAACATCATATCCGGCGCCTCTACCGCATTCCCTCCTGGGGTGGCAAACCGGAAGCGATTACGCCACCCAATATCGATGCCTCTGACCCGGCCTGGTCGAAACACTGAAGACAGGTGTCAACATATGGCTCTTCATGCAGGGTAAAAACACCGCCAAGCATGCATAAATGCATTGCTTTTTCCGTTTAATCGGTCTAGAACTTCGTCATCGTTTGCGCTTCAACGCAACTGAAGATTTCCGGGAGGACGAAATGAAGTTAAATTCAATGAAACTTGCACTTGTTGCACTTGCAGCGGCAAGTATGATGTTTGCAGGCTGTGCCAAAAAAGAAGTTGTCGAAACCAGTTCATCAGCATCCACCAGTGCTGTCGCCGCTTCTGCTCAGACCAAGCCTGCTGAAAGCTCTGTATATTTTGCCTTTGACAGCTCTACACTGGATGCATCTGCCCAGGCAACACTGGATGCCTATGCGGAATGGCTGAAAGCCTCCGGCACCAATGTCACCGTTGAAGGCAATTGCGATGAACGCGGTAGCCGTGAATATAACCTGGCACTGGGTCAGCGCCGTGCCGACAGCGTCCGTGACTATCTGGTTTCCCATGGCGTAGCTGCCGGCCAGATCGGTACCGTATCCTATGGCGAAGAGAAACCGGTTTGCACCGCCAGTGGCGAAGCTTGCTGGGCTCAGAACCGGCGTGCCGATATCAAATAAGTTTTTCGAGTCTTTCGTACACAAGCGGCCATCGACCTTGTCGGTGGCCGCTATTTGCATATGTGCGCTTGTTTTGTCTGCCTGTGTCGGAAAAAAGGAAGAAGATCCATGGCTGCATGACAAGGCCGGAATCAATCAGTCCATTCGCCAGCTCAATGACAATCAATTGCAACTGGAACAGCACCTTGCTGATCAGGCTGAACGCATTGCTGAACTTGAACAGACCATACAAACCCAGCGCGCCCAGATTAATTCGCTGTCGAACAGCATCGATATTATTCGACATGGTCCAAAAAAGAAAAAAACGGCGGCACCTCGACCTTCGCAAGCGACAGCGAACGCCAAACAGTCTGCCAAACCTGTTGCGCTTGTTACCCGAAGCAAGCCCGAAGCGTCGCACGATATGGATAATGAACAGATCAAAAACGCCTATACGGCCGCCTATCTGTCACTGAAAAGCCTGCGCTATGATGAGGCAACGACCACCTTCCGGAATTTTATCGAACAGCACCCGCAGAGCATCTATACCGACCAGGCATGGTTCTGGCTGGGTGAAAGCCTGTACAACCAGAAACAATGGGATGAAGCGCTACAGGCTTATCATATTGTCGCATCCGATTATCCGCAAAGCGTCAAGCATGCCGCAGCATTGTTGAAGGTCGCTCTGCTATACCGCCATGAAGGAAAAAATGACGAAGCACGGGCCATTCTGCAGCGCCTTCTGCGCGAGCATCCCGACTCCGATGTGGCCAGCAATGCGCGTACGCTGTTAACGTCCATGCAGCATTCCCCGGCGGCAGACAACGAAATGGATATGCCACAGCCCGATGCACCAGCTGAGGAGACGAAGCCATAACCCCGCACAACACGGCCCGCTTACGCATCTATGAAATCTACGACACCATCCAGGGCGAAAGTACACTGGCAGGCATGCCATGCACGCTGGTGCGTCTGGCCGGCTGTCCGCTGAACTGCAGTTATTGCGATACGCCCCGGGCCATTCCCATGAACAGCGGCAATGCCATGAGCATTGAATCCATTATGCAGCGCATCCGTGCCTCGGCGCGGCCGCTGGTACTGATTACCGGTGGCGAACCCATGGCCCAGCGCGCCCTGCCACTGTTGCTCGATGCCCTGCGAGATGAAACCACGATCATCCAGCTGGAAACTTCGGGTGCCTATGACATTTCCGATATCGAGCCACCCGTACGACGTATTCTGGATATCAAAACCCCCGGCAGTGGTGAGGTAGCGCGCAACAAATGGAGCAACCTGCAACAATTGCGTGCCGGTGATGAAATCAAGTTCGTACTCACCGATGAAGCGGATTATCGCTGGAGTGTCGAGATCATCCGTCAACACGATCTGGAGAATAAGCCTGCCACAATTCTGTTTTCGCCCTGTTGGGGGCACATTGATGTGCGCGATCTTGCTCGCCGGATTCTGGACGATCGTCTGAATGTACGCCTGCAATTACAGATGCACAAACACATCTGGGGTGCGGAGACCGAAGGCGTATGAGCCGCGCGGTGGTACTGCTTTCCGGCGGCCTGGATTCCAGTACGGCTCTTGCCTGGGCTGTTCGGGAAAAAGGCTGGGAGTGTCATACGCTGGCCTTCGACTATGGCCAGCGGCATCGCGTCGAATTAAGCGCCTCAGCCCGGGTCGCTGAAGCCTTCGACGTTCACGATCATCGCGTCATTTCCGTCGATCTGCGCATTATCGGTGCCTCGGCACTGACTGCCGATATGGATGTACCCAAGGATGCGCATGATAAGGGCGGTATCCCCGCCACCTATGTACCGGCACGCAATCTGATTTTCCTGTCGCTTGCTGCCGCACTGGCGGAAAGTGTTGCTGCTAAACATATCGTTATCGGTGCCAATATCGTCGATTATTCGGGCTATCCTGATTGCCGGCCCGAGTTTCTTGATGCCTTTGCCCGTTGTGCGCAGCTCGGTACCAAAGCTGGCAGCGAAGGGAAATCCCTGGCGATCGAAGCCCCGCTGATCCGCATGACCAAATCCGAGATTATTGCGCTGGGCCTGCGGCTGGGCCTCGACTATGCCTTAACCCGCTCCTGTTATGATCCGCTGTCTGACGGAAGCCCGTGCGGCCACTGCGACTCATGTCATTTTCGGCAACAGGGCTTTGCCGAACTGGGACTGAAAGATCCGCTTTCTCCCGCCTCATAATATTTCGACGGCTTCATGTCGCCTGCGGATCATGTTACACTGTGCCGAGGGGTGTGGGGGTAACGCTGCGAAGATGGAGGCCTGATGAAAAGCACGGTTCTAACCACCTCCGGGATCAAATCCCTGTTGCTGCTGACCGCATTAAGTCTTTCTCCGATCGCGCCGTCATGGGCTGACGATGATGTGCCTCAGGCATCCCGCTGGCAGTTGCCTGCCGTTACTTATCCTGCCGATAATCCGTACAGTGAAAGCAAATTCGAGTTGGGTAAAATGCTGTTTTTTGATCCACGCATCAATCGCGAAGCCGTCTCATGTGCGCAATGCCATCACCCCGGCATGAACTGGACCAATGATCAGGCACGCACACAAATCAACGGCCGCATTCTGCCTCGCCATACACCTTCCCTGATCAACATCGCCTATAATCGTTCATTTTTCTGGGATGGACGCGCAAACACCCTGGAAAGCTGCATCACCCAGCATTTTAATGGCATGGACACTTCGCCCGCTGCTGACGATACCGTGGCACGTATTCACCTGATCAAGGGTTATGCGCCGCTGTTCCGCAAGGCCTTTGGCAAAAATGATATTTCCGCCTCATCCATTGCCGCTGCCATCGCCACGTTTGTGCGCAGTATTACCGTAACAGACACGGCCTTTGACCGCTGGGTTCAGGGCGACAGCACGGCCCTGACAGCGGCGGCAAAGCGCGGTTTTGCGCTGTTTACCGGCAAGGCAGGCTGCATGCAATGTCATTCGGCCCCCTATTTCAGCGATTTCGCCTTTCATCCGACTGGCACCAACAGCATCGACCCCGGTCGTTTCGAGATCACCGGCCGGGAAGAAGATCGTAATGCCTTTCGCACGCCCCAGTTAAGGCAGGTGGCCGAGACCGCCCCCTATATGCACACCGGCCTGAAAAACTCACTGGCCGATGTCATTCATTTCTATCAGGCCGGTGGCGATGTCCGTTCCCAGTCACTGCAGTTACATGCCTTCGAGCTGAACCAGACCGAAAGCAACGATCTGATCGCCTTCCTGCGGTCGCTCAGCGGCACCCCGATACGGGTGGAAATACCGATCCTGCCCAAGGCAAACGACTAGTCCGCCGCATCCGGCGACGATAATTCGGCCTGTTCCACCGCTGTACGCACACCTTCATGCACGATATGACCGTCCATGATATTGATACCGGCACGCAATGCCGGACAGGCCTCCAGTGCCTGTGGCCAACCATAATCGGCCAGTATGCGAATATAGGGTAATGTTGCAGCCGTCAGTGCCTGTGTACTGCTGCGCGCAACACAGGACGGCAGATTAGGCAGGCAGCAGTGAATAATCTCCTGTTCCAGATACACAGGCTGCACATAGGTCGTCGGCCGACTGCTTTCACACATGCCGCCCTGATCGATGGCGATATCGACAAACACGCCGCGCCGGTTCATCCGCTGCAGGCATTGCCGGCTGAGCAAACGCGGTGCGTGTGCACCCGGAACCAATGCTGCGCCGATGAGCACATCGCAGTCATCCAGCAGTTCAGGCAGTGACGTACCTTCAAACAGGCGCACTTCCGCTGATATCAATGATGCATCATGTTGCAGTTGCGCGACCCGCCGGGCATTGATGTCCAGCAGCGTTACCGTACATCCCAGTGCCACCGCCACCCGCGCCGCCTGATAGCCAGCATTGCCCGCCCCCAGAATCAGTACACGTGCCGATTCAATGCCTTCCAGACCACCAGACAGAATGCCACGACCGGCAATACCCGTATCGTTATCCAGTTGCAGATAATGCATGGCCAGTTGCATGGCCACGCGACCGGCAATGCGGCTCATCGGCGCCAGTAATGGCAATGAACCATCGTCCGCTTGCACTGTCTCATAACCAATGGCGCAAACCCTCGCCTGTTGCAATGCCTGTACCAGCTTTGGCGCTGTAGCCAGATGCAGATAGGTGAACAGCAACTGCTGCGGACGCAAAAAGGCATATTCATCCGGCTGTGGCTCCTTGACCTTAACCACCAGATCCGCTGCCCAAGCCGCCGCGGCATCGGGGACAATCGCAGCACCGGCCCGTCGATACTCGTCGTCATGGTAACCACTGTCATGGCCTGCACCCCGCTCAATCAGCACACGATGACCGCTTGCACATAATGCGGCCGCGCCCTGCGGCGTCATCGCCACGCGATGCTCGCGGTTCTTGATCTCTCCGGGCACACCAATATTCATAATGGATACCTCCCATGCCAACGCCATCAAAGTATAACCAGGAACCACGGCACAGTAATGCAAAATGATGCAGTCCCCGTATCATTCGTTGTAGTCTTACGCGATGTCCAGCCCCATCGACACCCTTTTCCGCGGCGACCGCTTCGATGCCTCGCGTTTTCGCTTTGACGAGCAGGTAGCTGCCGTATTTGACGATATGATCCGTCGTTCCGTGCCCGGCTATCCGCTGACCCTGACCATGCTGGATGTTCTGGCCATGGCCCATGCGCGAGAGGGAAAACGCATCTACGATCTCGGCTGTTCGCTCGGTGCGGGCATGCTGGCCATGCTTCCGGCCGCCGTGCAGTACCATGCGCATCTCATCGGCATCGATAACTCCCTTCCGATGCTGCAGCGGTGCCGGCAGGTACTCGCCGGCCATGAACATGCCTCATCGCACAGCACGCTAATCTGTGCCGATATCCGCGATATTACGATCCGTAATGCCTGCATGGTCGTCATGAATTTTACGCTGCAATTCGTTGAACCGGCAGCGCGCCTGCCCTTACTGCAACGCATCCGCGATGGGCTCGATACCGGCGGCATGCTGGTACTGTCCGAGAAAATTGCCTTCGACGATGCCGATGAACAGGACTTTCAGCATGATATGCATCATGCCTTCAAGCGTCAGCAGGGTTATTCCGGGCTGGAAATCAGCCGCAAACGCACAGCGCTGGAACATGTGCTGATTTCGGAAACACTGCATACCCACATCGAACGCCTGCAGGAAGCAGGCTTTGCGCGTATCTATGTATGGTTCCAGTGTTTCAATTTCGTTTCGCTGGTGGCGCATGCCGATGTATGAATTCGTCAACAGTGAACGTATGCGGCTCCGACAGGCATTGTATAGCCATGCCCTGCAGGCATACACCGAACCACTGGAAGAGCGCATGCAACAGGGCTGGCAACAGGTCTTTGCCCATGGTGACTGGCCACGCTGGCTGCAAGCATTGCAACATTTGCCGACAGATGCCGGCGAGAATTACGACATCGCCCGCGACTGCATTCGCGTGGGCCCGAATCGTGACGATGCACAGCAACGCCAATGGCTGATGCAATTGCACCCCTGGCGCAAGGGGCCGTTCCGCTTCTTCGGCACCATGATCGATACTGAATGGCGCTCGGACTGGAAATGGCAGCGACTGCAACCGTTTTTACCCGATTTGTCCGGACAGGTCGTGCTCGATATCGGCTGCGGCTCCGGCTATCACCTGTGGCGCATGGCCGCAGCAGGCGCCACAGCCATCGGCATCGACCCGACGGCTCTGTTCGCTGCCCAGTTTGCACTGTTTAAACGTTGTATGACGGAACAACCCGTTTTCTATATACCCGTGGGCATTGAAGCCATGCCACCGACCACGCAAGCCTTCGACACCGTCTTTTCAATGGGCATTCTTTATCATCGCCGTGCACCCATCGATCATCTGCTGCAACTGCATGGCCTGTTGCGCAAACAGGGTACACTGGTGCTGGAAACACTGGTCATTGACGGTGATGCCGGACAATGTCTGCTGCCACCCGGTCGCTATGCCAAAATGCGCAATGTCTGGTTCATTCCCTCCATACCCATGCTGACTGTCTGGCTGCAACGTGCGGGATTCCGTGACATCCATTGCGTCAATGTATGCGCAACTGACACGAAAGAACAACGCAGCACTGACTGGATGACCTTTGAATCGCTGGCCGATTTTCTCGACAGTGATGATCCGCAACGCACCATTGAAGGCCACCCGGCACCCAAACGTGCCATGGTTCTTGCCCGTCGCTGATGTGGATTGAGGCGCCGATCGAACTGAAGTCACTGCCGCGCGAACCGGGTGTGTATCGCATGCTCGATGCTGCGCGCAAGGTACTCTACGTCGGCAAGGCACGCAATTTGCGCAAGCGCGTGTCGAGCTATTTTCATAAAACACCGGGTGCTCCGCGTACCCGGGCCATGCTGCAACAGGTCCGCGATATTGAAACAACCGTGACCATCAGCGAGGCCGAGGCACTGATTGTCGAACACAACCTGATCAAACAGCTCAAGCCGCGCTACAATGTACTGCTCAAAGATGCCAAAACCTACCCCTACATTCTGCTGACCGACGAGCATTATCCGAGACTACGCCTGTATCGCGGCAAGCGCGATGTGCCGGGTGAATATTTCGGACCGTTTCCACATGCCGGTGCTGTACACCAGACCCTGCAACTGATGCAAAAAGTCTTTCACATCCGTGACTGCGAGGAAGGCACCTTCCGCAATCGTTCACGTCCCTGCATGCAATACCAGATCGGACGCTGCAGTGCACCCTGCTGCCATCTGATCGATGATGCCGCTTATCGCCGTCAGGTACAGCAGGCCAAGGCCTTTCTGCAGGGGCATGATCAGGATTATCTGCAACAATGGCAGCAAGAAATGGAACAGGTAGCTGTAGAACTGAATTTCGAACGCGCCGCCCTGCTGCGCGATCGCATCCGTATGATGCGCGGCATTCTGGCCGGCCAGCAGAAGAGTGGTCTGCCTGCCGATGCCGATGCCATTGTGGTTTTACACCGGGGCGCAACGGTCAGTGCCTGCATCGGCAGCCGTCGCGCCGGCCGTGATCTGGGAACACACTCCATACGTGTCGATCAGGCTGCCGATGCCGATAATCTGGAAATTCTGCAATCACTGTTTATGGAGCGTTATCAACGCGATACGCCACCGGCCGAGATATTAATCGAACATGCTTGCTGTGCAGACCTGAATCGACTGTTGCAACTGCTTTGCCCGCAACACAAGGTCAGTGTACAGGCACCACAGCGCGGCAAAAAACACGAATGGTTATGTCAGGTTCGTCACAGTGGCGAACAATATCTCGCCAGCCGCAGCAATGAACAGCAACAGCCAGCCTTCGAGGCACTGGCCGAACTGCTCGAACTACCGGAAACACCGCAGCGCATCGCTGCCGTGGACAATGCGCATCTGGGTGGCCAGCAGATGGTCTCCGCTATCGTCTTTGCCGGTTGGCAAGGACCGGAAAAGGAATATTACCGGCGCTATAAACTCAATGATGGCGGCGATGACTATGCCGGCATGCGCGAAGTGCTGAAGCGTTTCTTCCGCAATATCCGCGAAGATCAGCTACCCATGCCGGATATTCTGTTCATTGATGGTGGCAAGGGGCAACTGGAAGCAGCCATGAGCTCCGCTGCTGAATGCGGCATGACATCACTGAAGATGGTGGCTGTCGCCAAAGGCAAGCAGCGCAAAGCCGGCACGGAAGTGCTGTGGCCGTCCTGGCGCGAACAAACGCTGCGACCGGGTCGTCATTCCCCTGCCCTGATGCTCATCGCCCGCGTGCGCGACGAGGCGCACCGTTTCGCCGGTGAACATATGCGCAAACGCAAAAAGAAACAAATGCTCAGCTCATCACTGGAACATATCGAAGGTGTGGGGCCTGCGCGACGCATGGCCCTGTTACGCCATTTCGGCGGCATTGAAGGTGTCAAACAGGCCAGTCGCGAACAATTGATGGAAGTTCCCGGTATTTCCGCCGTATTCGCCGAACGTATTTTTACCCGACTGCATGGTCAGTGAATGCAACATTAAGATTTTTCTAAGATGCGCCTCATGTTGCCATCATCTTTCTGCTGCATGGTTCGCCAACCTGAATGATCAGGAGGTTATGATGAATCAGCAAAACATCCAGCAGGATATCGAACGATACCAGCGTGCGATTACAAACTTCTACGGCGCAGGCTATGGCAGCAAAACGAGCGTCCGCCATGTCGTGGGAAACACCGTTTCCATCCGCTTCCCCAAAGGTGGCAAGGTACTGATTGAACGCGAACGACTGCATACCCTGACGCAATATCTCAATGCACAGGCAGCATTGGAAAAAGAGGCCTGATTTCCCTCCTCCGAAAAGCAAACAGGCGGCCCATCATGGGCCGCCTGTTCTGTTTGGTCAGCACAATCAGTGAATTTTCTTTTCTACCTTGGCCAGTAACTGTTCAGCCTCGGCCTTACGGCCTGCGTCGGCAATTTCGCGGCCCGGACGCACTGGCGCGGCAATCGCCTTTTTGAAATATTTGGCCGCATCTGCATAGCGGCGGGTCTCATCCCACAGATAGGAAGCCATCCAGAAATTCGCATCGAGTCCATCCGGCGACAAAGCCAGAGCCTTGTTCAGATGTTCCACAGCCTTGTCTTCATCACCAAAACCGATCGGCCAGCCCGGCACCTGATAATACAGGCTGCCCAGCGTTGTATGGATGGATGTTTCCAGTTCTTTCGATGGATGCAGCTTTAATGCCTCCTCCAACAATGTCTTCGCTTCCTTCACCATACCCAAAGCGCCACCCATGGCACCGACTTCGCCACCCAGCGTCGCCAGAGAAATCGCGGCCCATACTTTCGGCCCTGGATCCTGCGGATGAGCTGCTGCCAGGGCTTTTGCATCTTCAGTCAGCTTTTTGAAACCGGTAATGCGTGCATCCTTGTCAGGCGTCTTGTATTTCAGCTGATCCCAGCGTTGGGCCAGTTGCAGCGTGATATCCTGCTGCTGCACCGCACTCGCCGCAGGTGCTTCCTCTTCGGCAGCTGTCGCAAGCGTGACTGTACCACCCAGCAAACCGGCTACCATGATCATCGTCAGATACCGTTTCATCGATTTAACTCCTTTCCTCATCATTTGATTTCGCAAATGTTCGGGCAATGCGATTCTGGGCTGCCAGCGCCTTGTCGACAAGGCGCGGAAACATCACATTGATACGCACGAACAGTGATTCCGGAAAACCGAAATAGATGTCTTTACGATCATTGTTGATTGCAGCAATAATTTTCTTCACCACATCTTTCGGTGCATCCATATTCATTTTTGTTGCTTCGCCCATACGCATGACTTTATCATCATTCATCGGCGTTTTCACCGCGCGCGGCGCGATATAGGTCACCTTGATGCCGCTGTCATGCAACTCACGACGCAGTGCCTCGGAGAAGCCTCGCAGGGCAAACTTGCTGGCCGAATAGGTTGTAAAATAGGCAAAACCGATGGAACCGAAAATCGAACCCACATTGACGATACGTCCATACCCCTGTTGCTGCATTGTCGGCAACAAGGCGCGTGTCAACCACATTGGTGCCAGTACATTGACATGCATGAGCAGTTCGATGCGTGCAGGGTCCTCATCCTCGAAGGCTGCAAATGAATTCAGCCCGGCCAGATTAATGAGCAGATCCACACCACCATCCAGTTGCCGCAGGGCTTCGCTGGCAACCGCCTCGCAACCCTGATACGTAGCCAGATTACCAACAACGGCCACAGCTCCATCCAGTTCATCAGCCAGGGCATTCAATGCCTCTGCATTGGCATCTACCAGCATCAGCCGGGCACCGCGCGCAGCCAGTTCACGCGCCAGAATACCACCCATACCACCAGCAGCGCCGGTCAGAACAATCCGCTTGTTACTGACTTCCATCATTGACCCTCCAGAGGAATCAGTGGCAGGCTACGGAAAATATCGCCATACAGACGATAGAACATCTTCGCCGCATGCACCACTTTAGCCTTGTCTTCATCGCGATCCAGACGATTCATCAGGTTTTCGTAGAAATCAACATGGCCGACATCGAGCGATCCGTGCGAGGTCAGATAGGAAAAAGCGGAGTTGGGCAAATTCAGGCTTTGCTGAATATTCGCCGCAGCATTGCTTGCCAGTGCCACACTGGTCCCTTCCAGCACCAGCACCATACCGAAAAAGCCTACGGCACCGGTGCGGAAAACCGTGTCATAGGCATAGGAAACCATCAGTTCTGTCGCTGGCATCGGGGTTCCACGGCGCACAGCTTCCTTGTCGCCGCCACAGGCCTCAATGTCATTGAGGATCCATTCCTGATGCCCCATTTCCTCTTCGATATATTCGCCGATTGCCTCGCGCAGCCATTCCAGCCGCTCCGGCAGCTGGCTGCCGGTAGCCATGAGCAACGGTACGGTATGTTTTACATGATGATAGGCCTGCCCGAGAAACGCGACATAGCTGTCTAGTGACAGCTTGCCTGCCGCCCCCATCTGAATAAACGGAATTGACAGCAGATCGTTGCGTTCCGCCTCGCTTGCTGCCAACAAATCGTCATAAAATGCCATGGTTACTCCTTGTATAAAGCATCTATTTCCTTCCGGTACGCTGCCTCAATCGCTGCCCTGCGCGGCCTTCCGGTACCTGTCCACTGGCCGTTCTGCACGGAGAACGGTTCCTTCGCCACGACCATGCGCGAGATACGCGCATAATCCGGCAGACGTGCATTGGCGGCGGCAACAGCCGAGTCCAGTGTTGCCTGCCCAACACCCGGTCTGGGCACAATAACGGCCACATTAAACGATCGTGCCTCGCCGAATACACACACCTGAGCAATTGGTGTTTCAATACTCAGTTCACGTTCCACCCATTCCGGCGACACATTGCGCCCGAATGCCGTAATAAAAATATGTTTCTTGCGTCCGTTCAGATGCAGGAAACCCTCATCATCCAGATAACCAAGATCGCCGGTCGGCCAGTAGCCATCCACCAGACTCGCAGGCTGGCCAAGATAACCGTCAAACAGGCTACCACGCACCAGAATTTCTCCGTCATCGGCAAAAGCAAGCTGCACATGCGGCAACGGCCGACCCACCGATCCCGGACGATTCATACCCGGCACATTGACTGCCACAACACTGGCCGCTTCCGACAGCCCATAACCCTCATAAACCGGCAACCCCAGTTGCTCCGCCCGCTCCAACAAATGTAACGAAACCGGCGCACCTCCCACGGCGATATAACGCAATTGTATCGGCGCCGGCATCCCCTGCTCCACAGCGGCAACCAGTGCCTGCAACATTTGGGGGATCATGATGCAAGTGGCCGCCTGACTTTCTGTGAGCGCGCTCACAAAACACTGCACATCCAGCCCGCTGGCACCACGCCAGCCAACAACTTCCAGACCCGGTGCCACCACCGTGGCACCCGACAACAGCGGTGCGTAAATACCGCCGATATTTTCCAGCAACGTGGCAAAAGGAAGCAGCGTAATATGTCGATCACTGGCACTTGCCCCGGTCACCTCCGCCAACGAAGCGGCAACCTGGTCCATAGCCGTCTGAGACAGACAAACGCCCTTGGGTTCGCCTGTGGAACCGGATGTAAATGTAACCTTGGCACACCCTGCCGGCAAAGCAACAGACGCATCGGCGCGCAGGGCAATGCGTTGTAACGTGCTGTGTTGCATCACGACCGCCGGCTCATGGCGCAAATCCAGAGTATCCAGCAACTGAACGAGTTGTTCACTGCGATCGGTCAGACAGACATCAACACCTGCCTGTGTCAGTAAATGGGCAATCTGTGCCGGAGAAAAGAAATGCGGGATTGGAATCAGCGGGATGGCCGCATGCATGCAGGCCAGGTCGGCCACGATCCAGGCAGCCGAATTATCAGCCAGTATTGCCGCTGTACCTGCACCATGTTGCTGCAGCTCGGCGGACAAGGCCTCAACGACCTGCCACAACCGGGCATAGGCAATATCATCATGCGCACTGCTGATGGCAATCGCATCCGGCTTTTCAAGTGCATGTCGCTGCAAGGCATCCAGTACGCGGCTCATGCTACATCCTCTTCCCGTAACTTCCGCTGTTGCTGCCCTTCCACAACGGCCGCTGCCCAGACATCTCGCAACATGGCCCATAATTCCTGCAAGCTGTCATAACCAAAATGGATATCACCAAAACAAATAACCGGCTGACCGGCATAATAACTGCCCCAGCGTTGCCGCTCCTCTTCGTTCAGGCGATACTCATCGACTTCCTGCAATTCCTTGGGCATCAGGCCCAGTTTACGAAAGGCATTGCGCAACTTCACCACGCCGGTAAATACCACCCAGTCATAGCCCGCCTCACGCAGATAGGCCGTGGCAGCAATAATGGCCATGCGTGCATCGCCAGGATTGGCCTCGGCAAGATTGCCCACTTCCACAATGGATTTGCGCTCAATCGGACGCCCCAGATAACGCGACAGAGCCACCTCAATCGGTTCGTCCATATAAACTTCAAGAAACAATTTGTGATGCTCCGCATCGCGATAGCCAGCCACGGCACTTAAATGCCCGTTGCGATCCCGCACCTCGATCAGATGCGGCATGAAGGAATCGATATCTGCACCATAACTCCGACGAAACACATCGCGAACGAACTGTTCACATTCTTCCCTTGCGGGATCGCCTGAATGCAGGACTCGGATCATAAAACAAGCTCCCTGAACATGGACCAGAAAACGCCGTGCAGGCTACTGCCACGGCCCGCCCCTGTCACCGGTTAACTGCCTAAACGTGATAACCGAGACAGTCCTGAATCAGGCCTGTTAACAAGCCTCAGGAAGTATATATTGACGTTCGCGAAACAGACACAGGAAGACCCTCTGCATCGTAATGCAGCCTGCAGTCGCACTCGGCCTCTCACAAGGCTGACTCCGACCCCAGCCACGGGCGATGGAGATCGCTTGCCCTTTGGTGATTCCGTATTCAACATCGCCCAAACGCGATGGTTTGCAGAGAATTTCTGATAGAATCGACATCTCACCAATGTCGTGAATTTCCGCACCCAGGAAATGTCTTCAATACAAAGATTCCATGGCCATCATGCCGCATCGAGACCACTACCGTCAGGCGCACCCACTTATCATGCTCGGAAAGCAGGGAATAGATACAGGCATGCTGCAACGACTCCACCACCGATAAACAGTGGCCACCAAGGCACTCAGCAGCGATATACGGTTCGCCAAAGTT
>CAZTGM010000046.1:0-15003 GCA_964613235.1 uncultured Zetaproteobacteria bacterium
CGGCATACGAGATTTCTGCCTGTCTCGTGGGCTCGGAGATGTTTATAAGAGACAAGCTTAGGTCAAGGATTGAAGGCATTAAATCGCAGTATGCTCATCCGAGGGCGCCCATCAAATGGAATATGCGTGACCTCAAATCCCTGTATAAAAAACAAGGGCAAGAAGGTATACAGAGGAGATTACAGGAATCTTCGCGTGAATGGCGACAGGAAATATTTAATGGATTGGCTGGATACGATGTAACCTTAATCGTTTCCTGTATCGAGGCGTATAGTGGCGATCGAAAAAAGATCAAAGCAACTAAAGAAGAATTAACCGGCCATAGTTTCAGTAATGGCCTTATGCGATTTGGGCTGCATGTTCAAGAAAGTCAGCCAGATCATGCACAGGTCGTACTTGATTGGCCAGATCGCAGTGAATCCAAACCATTTGATGCCGAATATTCATCGGCCTTTAATCGAGGCCGCACTGCTGCAGGTAATGTACAGTATCGGTGCGGCGCACTTTCCGGTTTGCGTTTTCTGGATTCAGCCACCTACGCAAATATGCACCATTCGACACTACTACAAGTGGCAGACCTAGTTGTAGGGGCTACTCGTGAGGTGATCGAATGCTGTCTTGGAAAAAAAGAATCTGGCCAAGGTGTTGATTGTATCCGCATTGTGCGCGATAGGTTGCGTGGTGCTCCCGACAGAATTTATGGTTACGGAATTTCAGTATCGTCAGGAAATAAGGAATTTAGTGATGCAGTTAGAAACTCACTCGGTGGGCTACTATACAAGGCATAACAAGGCGCTTGTTCGGACGCAAACTCCGCTGCGCTCCGTTTGCGCCGCACAGCTTGGTCGTAACGTAGAATTTCTTTCACATATTTTCCTGTGAAATGAACCCCGATTTTTGGACAGGTGGCTAACGACTCAGGTCTGAATTGAATCAAGAAGCCGGGCTTTCAACGCTGGCTTGGGCAGTGCGCCGGCAATGGTGTCCAGTTCGGTGGTGCCGCGAAATAGCTTCAAGGTCGGGATTGAGCGAATGGCAAAACGGTTGGAGAGTCCGGGATTCTCATCGACATTCACTTTGACGATTTTGATCTTGCCGCGCAGTTCCTGTGCCAGTTCATCAAGAACCGGAGCGATCATACGGCAGGGACCACACCATGGCGCCCAGAAATCGACCAGCACGGGCAGGCCATACTGCTCCACCTCACGACTGAAATTGGCATCGGTGCCGGCAACCGGATGACTGGCAATCACTTCGGCCTTGCATTTGCCGCAATGAATGCGTCCGGTCTGATCAGGGCTAAGTAGCTCAGCGTTGACGCGATTGAGTGTGCCGCAGACGGTGCAGGGAAGTGTAATCGTGGACATGGAAACTCCTGTGAACGGTGATGGAGCTTTTATAGGGAGAGCAGAAGGCTGTTTTCAAGCCCTGCCTACTGATCTGGTGATGAGCTAAGCTAATCGGCAAGCGTCAGGATTTCATAACCATCGGCAGTGACGGCCAGGGTATGCTCGAACTGGGCGGAGAGTGATTTGTCGCGGGTGACAACAGTCCAGCCGTCGCGCAGCAGTTTGACGCCCGGCTTGCCCAGATTAACCATCGGCTCGATGGTGAAGACCATGCCTTCCTGGAGTTCAATGCCGGTATCCGGCCTTCCATAATGCAGCACCTGTGGTTCTTCATGGAACTGACGACCGATACCGTGGCCGCAATATTCGCGCACGACCGAACATTTTTCTCCTTCGACATATTGCTGGATGGCATGGCCGATATCGCCCAGACGCGCGCCGGGGCGTACCTGCGCAATGCCGATTTCCAGCGCGCGGCGTGCAACTTCGACAATTTTCCGGGTACGCACTTTCGGTGTTCCGACAAAGAAGGTTTTGCTCGTATCGCCATGCCAGCCGTCGATGATGCTGGTGACATCGACATTGATGATGTCGCCATCACGCAGTTTTTTGTCACCGGGAATGCCGTGGCAGACAACATGGTTGACCGAGGTGCAGACCGACTTTGGAAAGCCATGATAATTCAGTGGCGCCGGAATGGCGTTATGGCGGATTGTATATTCATGCACGATGTCGTTGATCTCGTTGGTCGTGATGCCGGGGCGAATATATGCCTCGATCATTTTCAGCGTTTCTGCCGCATGACGGCAGGCTGGGCGCATGGCATCGATTTCCTGGCGGGATTTCAGTTGAATCATCAGTGCTCCTTTGCAAGTGCGCAATTCTGTCCTAATCTGCCTGCAAGTTCATCAGGGAGTTGAAGATGCGTATTTATCTGGTGCAGCATGGTCTGGCATTGTCAGCGGAAGAAGATGGTGCGCGGCCGCTTTCCGCACAGGGCAGGGAGGATGTGACGCGCTGTGCCGGTTTTCTCAGCCTGTTTGAGCGGCCGAGGCCGGCCCGTATCCTGCATAGCGGCAAGCTGCGCGCGCAGCAGACAGCAGAGATGTTTGCCGAGGCCTGGCAGGTCGGGGATGTGCAGGTGGCGGACGGGCTGGCACCGAATGATGATCCCGGTCCATGGGCTGAGCGCCTGATACATTTGCAGGAAGATATCATGTTGGTCGGGCATCTGCCGTTTCTGCAGCGGCTGGCAGGACTATTGCTGTGCGGTGATGCGGATCGTGAGGTGGTGCGTTTTCGCAATGGCGGTGTGTTATGTCTGGAATGCGGCAGTGACGGTTGCCACATATTGTGGCAGATCCATCCGATGCTGTTTTACGGCGAATCAGACTGAGGGACTGCTTTCCCGCAGAAGCTGGTCGCATGTGCGCAGGATGGCCTTGCGACGCAGCAGCAGGGTGAGGTGATTGCCGCCGTGTTCGCGCCACAGGTGTGCGGCGCGGATGCCGGCCAGCAGCAGGCTGCGAATGCGATTGGTATGTTCGCTCTGGCGCAGGAACTCCTGTTTGCCGTGCACGATAATGCGTGGCTTCAGGGTGCTGAGCGTTTCGCCATAAAGATTGGCAATTGCGGCGATGACGCTTTCGTGCGTAACGCTGTTGAAATAATCGGCCTGTTTACGAATACGCTGAATGCCATCGGCCAGGCGGGCCAGCATGTCAGGATCGGAGGAAAGTTTTTTTTCCAGCGACATCAATGCCACGGTATAACGCATCAGTTCCTTGGCCCGGCTGGTTTCATGGCCGGATAACAGGTCATGAATCAGGCGCAGGCCGACGCGAAGTTTCTCGGGATGGCCGTACAGGGCTTCGGCATGCTCTACCCGGGTCGGGAAAATGCTTTGCACCAGTGTGGCGAAATCATCGCGATCCATGGCGCCTTTGCGCGCAATGCGGTCAACCATGCGCACGGTCTGCAACATGGCGGCCAGGGCAAGGGTGCGTTGGGTCAGGGCATCATATACATCGCTCATATGACAAGTGTGGTGTCGCTGCCTGTTTTTCTCAAGCGTGTTTCAGCAATGCCAGTACGCGGTCGAGTCCGCCCTCACGGATGGCACAGGGAGCCTGTGCGACCACGGTCGGCTTGGCATGAAAGGCGATGCCGAGGCCGGCAGCGAGAATCATCGGCAGATCGTTGGCGCCATCGCCGATAGCGACGGTCTGGCGCATCGGAATATCGTGAGTGGAGGCCTGTTCAAGCAGACAATGGCGTTTGACTTCGGCATCGACGATATCGCCGAGGATATTACCGGTCAGTTTGCCGTTACGAATTTCCAGTGTATTGGCACGGGTGAAATCGAGCCCCAGCCGTTGTTGCAGGCGTTCGGTGAAATACGTGAAGCCGCCGGAGACCAGGCCAACTTTCCAGCCATGCTGCTGCAGCCTGGTAATCAGGGTTTCAGCACCATCGGTGAGTTTGATGCGTTTTCTGTATACTTCATCCAGTACCTGCGCATCCAGCCCAGCAAGCAATTGTACGCGTTCGGTCAGTGATGCGGAGAAATCCAGTTCGCCGCGCATGGCGCGTTCGGTAATGGCGGCAATCTGTGGCTTGATACCGAGGAAATCGGCGATTTCATCGATGCATTCGCACTGGATCAGCGTAGAATCCATATCCATAAACAGCAGGCCGGGCTGACGTAGGGTGGGGCATTCAGCGTATGTCATGGTTTGCTATCCTCGATTAACTCGTCCAGAAAGACAATGCAGTTTTTTAGTTGTTCGCGCAGCGGTCGTTGCATTTCTTCCAGCAGGGTCAGCTGGCCGTCGGGCGTCAGGCGAAAACGTTGCGGCTGAGTCTGTACACGCATGAGCATAACAGCCGGATCAATCGGTGATTCGGCCGTAAAGCGGATGCGTAACCCCGCCGCCGTGCGGGCCATGGCCTCAATGGCCAGATGCTGGCAACGCCAGCGAATGCGTGCTGATTCCAGACACAGTAATGCCTCCTCCGGCATGCGTCCGAAACGGTCAGTCATTTCCTCAAACAGCATGGTGATCTGCGCATCATCGGTGGCACGGGCAATGCGCCGGTATAGTGACAGTCGCTCACCTTGTTGCGGGATATAGCCCGGTGGAAGAATGGCATTGATGCCGAGCGACAGTTCGCAGCTGCGGCGTGTTGCCTGAGGTTCGCCCCGGGCTTCGCTGACGGCCTCGTGCAGCATTTCCATATACAGGTCGAGGCCGATATCCTCGATTTTTCCACTCTGTTCGGCGCCAAGCAGATTGCCTGCGCCACGGATTTCCATGTCCTGGCGTGCCAGCAGAAAGCCTGCGCCGAGTTCGGTATGTTCGGCGATGGCCTGCAGGCGTTCGCGCGCATCACGTGTCATGGCACGTGGATCCGGTGTGAACAGATAGGCAAAAGCCTGATGGTGACTACGGCCGACGCGGCCACGAATCTGATGCAATTGCGCCAGCCCCAGCAGGTCGGCACGCTCGACGATCAGCGTATTGGCATTGGGTACATCCAGTCCCGATTCGATAATCGTTGTACAAACCAGGATATGCAGTCTTCCCTCATAGAATGCCAGCATTTGCCGGTCCAGTTCGGCAGGGGTCATCTGGCCGTGCGCGATGCCGATTTCCGCTTCGGGAATATCCTCGCGCAGGCGTTGGGCAATGCGTTCGATGCTGCGCACATGGTTGTGCAGATAATAAACCTGACCGCCGCGATAGAGCTCGCGGCGGATGGCTTCATTGGCCAGATGCGGATCAAAGGCGGATACCATTGTGCGGATGGCTTCACGTTCCGCTGGCGGCGTGCTGATGATCGAGACGGCCCGCAGACCGGATAAGGTTTGATGCAACGTGCGCGGAATCGGCGTGGCTGTCAGTGTCAGCAGATCGACACTGGCATGCAGCGATTTCAGTTTCTGCTTATGTTTGACACCGAAGCGTTGTTCCTCATCGACAATGACCAGGCCAAGGTCGGCAAAGGTGAAGGTATCGGAAAGCAGACGATGGGTTCCGATGATAATGCGGATATCGCCGTTGCTCAGCTGGCGGGCAATACGATCGCTGTCTTTTTTACCTTGCAGGCGCGAGATCATATCCACGGCAAAATCGGTGTCGGAAAAACGTTCGCGAAAACTGTTGAAATGCTGGTTGGCCAGTACAGTGGTTGGCGCAAGAACGGCAACCTGTTTGCCGGCGGCAGCGACAAGAAAGGCGGCGCGCATGGCGACTTCGGTTTTACCGAAACCGACATCACCGCAGATAACGCGATCCATGGGTCGGTCACAGCTCAGATCTTCGATGATGGCATCGATGGCGGCGATCTGGTCATCGGTTTCCTCAAACGGGAAGCGTGCAGCAAATT
The DNA here is from genome assembly GCA_964613235.1 of uncultured Zetaproteobacteria bacterium. Taxonomy (GTDB): domain Bacteria; phylum Pseudomonadota; class Zetaproteobacteria; order Mariprofundales; family Mariprofundaceae; genus J005. The sequence continues at coordinate 5,739 of CAZTGM010000046.1, forward strand.
CCTCATAGACGGCGTGGATGGCATCATCAGGCAGGTAGGGAGCGCGCTTGCTGTGAGTGCGTCGGGCCTCGATATCGATCAGTTCATGCGCCATGGCCAGCAGGTCGCGTCGAACGCGTTCTCGCGTGCGTTTCCATTTATCCGAGCCCAGCCGGTTCAGTCGAGGTGCTTCCTCGCCGGTATAGCGGTGCAGGCGTCCCAGTTCTTCAACAGGCACGAAAATATGTGCTGGTCCTTCATATTCGATCTTGATGAAATCGGCGACGGAATCGCCGTCTTCGATACTCTCCAGCCCGTGGTAGCGGCCGATGCCGTGATCCTCATGCACGACGATGCTGCCGATGCTCAGTTCAGCGAGACTGGTAAAGACATCGGCGCGCAGCAGCCGGGAACCTTTGCGCTTGCGCGGCAATCGCTGGCCGAGCAATTCCCGCCCGGTCAGGAAAATCTGTTTCTTGTCATTGAGCATGAAGCCTTCATCCAGCTCGCCGATGCAGGCCGACAAAGGATGTTGCAGTGCTTCTTGCAGGGTGGCGCAGCAGGGGATGGCATCATTTAGTTCGGCCAGGGCTTCGCACATGCGTTCCTGTTGACCCAGCCCGTGTGCGACCAGACAGATGTGCCAGCCTTGCTGCAGATACTGTTGCAACGTCTGCTGCAGGCGGTGTAAAGGACGCTTGCCATCCGGCTCCAGCATCGGGGCGGCAACGATCTTCGTTTCGGGCAGAGGGAGAGATTTAATGATGGTTTCCGTGGCATACAGCTCTTGCGGTGCAATACTGGGTTCTGCGGCCGATGCGACCAGCTGAAACTGACTGCGAATCTGCCCGGCAAAATGTTCACGGCGGGTATTGATATCTGCCGGTGCATGGATGCGGGCATCATCAGGCAGGTAATCGATGAGGCGGCAGGTCTGTGCATAGGCCAGCGGCAGCAGGGATTCAATGCCCGGATGCGGGCGTCCGGCCTCGACTGCGGTGAGCATCGGGTGTTTGCGCAGATGTGGAAAACGCTGACGGAAGGCGGCAGTAAAACGCTGAATGCCGGCGTCATCGAGGATAACTTCGCGTGCCGGTACGGTATGGAAGCGTTCAAGATATTCGCCCGAACGCTGCGTTTCAGGATCGAAACGGCGAATGGATTCGATTTCCTCATCGAACAGGTCCAGTCGTAGCGGTGTTTCCTCCGAGGCGGGCCACAGATCGAGCAAGCCGCCGCGGATGGCGAATTCGCCGGCAGCCAGTACACGGTCGGTGGACATCATGCCGGCTTCGACAAGACGCGTCTTGAGTCGGCTGACATCCAGGGTATCACCGCATTGCAATTGCCAGACATGGGCGGCAACAGACTCCTGCGGTGCGATACGCTGCAGCCAGGCTGGCAGGGCGGTGAGCAGGATGCCGCTTGGGTGAGGTGTATTCAGCAGGCGGCTGAGTGTATGAAAACGCTGACCGACGATGCTGTGATGCGGGGAAACGCGATCATAGGGTAGCACTTCCCAGGCGGGAAACAGCCACAGCTTCCCGCTTTGCGATTGCAGGAAAAAGGCCAGTTCTTCCGCCAACTGGCGGTAGCTGCGTACATCCGGCGCAATCCAGACGTGTAATGCATCACCTTCGGCCATTTGTGCCAGTTGCCAGGCCAGCCCGTGGTGTGTGTTTTTCGGTGGCTGCGTTGTTGCATCGTTCATGGGGCGGGAATCATGCATAAAAGCGTATCGGATCGCCATGCCGGGGCGTAGCTTCAAACCTTACGGCCTTCGTGTATGATTCGTGTGTTTTGCAAGCGTGCTATGTTCTGCACGTCCGTGCAGGTGTGGAAGCTGTGAAAAAAGGAGATAGTTGTGAGTCAAATGCATCGTCAAGCCACAACGGATGTCCTGAATGTTGCCGATGCTCTGCGTCTGGCTACTGAGCAGCCTTCAACCTTGCGCCGGTTGCTTGCCGGTTTGCATGCTTCCGAAATTGCCGCGCTGATTATCGATTGCCGCGATGATGAACAACGTCGGCGATTAATTGAACTCATCGATGAAGAACAACTGGGTGATGTATTGCTGCAATTGCCGGAGGCGATGCAGGAAGACCTGTTGGCTTTTTTTCAGCCCAGTGATATTGAGGAAATTGTTGAACATCTGGATTCGGACGATGCTGCCGACCTGTTGCAGGCTGTGGACAAGCCGGTGGCCGATGTGGTTATCGATCGTCTGGAGCCGGAAGAAAGGCGCGGTCTGGCGCCCCTGCTGGAGCATGACGAGGAATCCGCCGGCGGCCTTATGCAGGCCGAGCTGTTCAAGGTGCGCGATGACTGGAATGTGGATACCGTGCTCAAGGTACTGCGACGCTGGGGCCGGGAAATCGAGAATCTTCATTATATTTATGTGGTGGATGATGATGATCGTCTGACAGGTGTGTTGCCTTTGTATCAATTATTGCTGAGTGAACCGGATCAGCTGGTTTCCGGGATTCAGGATACGGAGTTTCCGCGAGCCATTGCCGGCCAGGACCAGGAAGAAGTGGCGAAAATGTTTGAGAAATATGATGTACTGGCATTGCCGGTTATCGATGAGCAGGGGCTTCTGATCGGACGCATTACAGCCGATGACGTCATCGACGTGATTCACGAAGAGGCGACAGAGGATATGTACCGTCTGGCCGCATTGTCGGATGAGGACGATCTGGCCGAGCCTGTGCTGACAACCGCACGCCGGCGCGGGCTATGGCTGATGGTCAATCTGGGTACGGCCATTGCTGCATCGGTGGTGATTTCCCAGTTTGAAAACACGATTGCCAGTCTGGTGGCTCTGGCCGTACTGATGCCGATTGTCGCCAGCATGGGCGGTATTGCCGGCACGCAGACGCTGACGGTTATCGTGCGCGGCATTGCGCTTGGGCGTGTCACGTTTGCCAATGCCCGACGTGCCTTGATAAAGGAAGTGTCCGTAAGCGTGGTTTCCGGCCTTTTGTTTGCCGTGGTGATCGGCGTTGTGGCCACGTTCTGGTTTCCGGAAGTGGGCGTGAAGCTGGGTATGGTGATTGCCGCAGCCATGATGATCAATCTGTTTGCCGCAGGTCTGGCCGGTGCCGTGATTCCGTTGACGTTGCAGCGCCTGCATATCGATCCGGCGCTGGCATCGGGAACCATTCTGACGACCATTACCGATATTGTGGGATTTTTCAGCTTTCTCGGACTGGCAACGATTTTTTTATTGTAGCTGGCGCTCGCAAGCCAGCAGGGCGGCCCCCAGCAGTCCGGCATGGTCATTGAGTGCGGAGGCGGCAACATGCACGCTGCCGCGTTGTGGCGGAATCAGTGCTCTTTGCAGGCTCGCATCTATGGCGGGATAAAGCAGATCCCAGGCGCCGGTCATGCCGCCGCTGACGGTGATACGATGAATATCCAGCATGATGACGCATTGCGCCATGGCCATACCGAGAGCATGGCCGGCCTGCTGCCATAATTGTAGTGCATATACTTCACCCTGTTGGGCCTGTCGGTAAATGGCGTGAGCGGATGAGTCTTTCCCTGTCTGTTCCCGATACATAGCCATGATGGCTGTGGCCGAAGCGTAGGCTTCCACGCAACCATGATTGCCGCAACCACAACGGCGTGCTGCCTGCTCCTGACAGATGCGTATATGCCCGAACTCCATGGCCATGCCGGTTTCACCACTCCAGGGTTGATGCTGCAGGATCAGCCCGCCGCCAATACCGGTACCCAGTGTGATGTGCAGCAGGTTTTTGGCTCCCTGTCCCCGACCGAAACGATGTTCACCCAGGGCTGCGCAGAGCGCATCATTTTGCATGGATACGGGGATGCCGAGACATGTTTGCAGACGTTTGGCCAGAGGCAGGTGATGGATATAGGGCAGGTTGGGTGAGGCCAGCAGACGACCGGAGTGATCATCGAAGAAGCCGGGGAAACCAATGCCGACAGCCGCGACCGAATGTCGTTGCAGCATGGGCGATAATTGCCCGGCAATGGCGCTGATCATGTCTGCTTCGGTACTGAAACGGGACAAAGACAGTTCGCTACGGGTTTCGTACATGACCTCGCCGGACGGATCGACGATGGCCTGGCGGATATTGGTACCTCCGATGTCGGCGGCGAGAATCAGGCTCATGAGGCGAGCAGTTGCCCGTACAAGCGGGCATAGCTGCGAGCGGAAGCCTCCCAGGATGAATCGCGTTTTAATGCGTTGCTGCGAATGCGATTCCATATGCCCGGCTTGCGGTACAGTGCAACGGCTTTTTCCACGGCCACATCGAGTGAGGCTGCATCAGCATGTGCGAAGTGAATGCCGGTGGCATGCTGTTTGTCCTGATCATAATCAATGACCGTATCCTTCAGGCCGCCAGTGGCTCGCACGACCGGTACATTGCCATAGCGCATGGCCATCAGTTGTCCCAGTCCGCATGGTTCAAAGCGCGATGGCATGAGGAAAATATCGCCGCCGGCATAAATCCGGCGTGCCAGGGGTTCATTGAAGCCACGCCAGAAATACATGCTTTCCGGGTAGCGCCTGGCCAGTTCGTGTAACGCATGCTCGTAATAGGGGTCCCCGGACCCAAGAACGACGAGTTGATAGCCACGCTTGATCCATGCTCCCGTATTGGCCAGTAGCAGGTCGATGCCTTTCTGCTCGGCCAGTCGTGAAATCAGCGTCAGTACCGGGACCGTGGCATCGACACGCAGCCCGCATTGTTCTTGCAGGGCCTGTTTGCAGGCTTTTTTTCCTGCTGTTTTGCCGGCCGCAAACGGCGCGGCGATATGTTCGTCTCGGGCAGGGTTCCACTGGCTGACGTCGATGCCGTTGACGATACCGGTCAGGCGGTCGGCATGATTGGCCAGAAAGCCTTCCAGATGGCAGCCGTATTCCGGCGTCATGATTTCTTCGGCATAGGTAGGGCTGACCGTGGTGATGGCATCGGATTCCATGATGCCCGCCTTCATGCAGTTGATCTGCTGATAAAACTCAAAGCCCTCGGGATGAAAATGATGGGTTGGCAGGCCAAGCCGATGCAGCCATTCGGCAGGGAAAAAGCCCTGATAGGCAAGGTTATGGATCGTAAACAGCGTTTTCGCCGAGGCAATATTGGGCAGATGAATGTATTGCGTACGCAGCAGCAGCGGTACCAGGCCTGTCTGCCAGTCGTGGCAATGGATGATGTCAATGCGCTTGCCGAGACGGGCTGCGGTTTCCAGTGCGACGCGATCAAACAGCAGAAAGCGCAGCAGATTGTCATCATAGGCACCACCGGGAGGGCCGTAAAGTCCTTCGCGATCAAACAATTCATCCTGTTCGACAAGCAGAAAGCGCAGGCCGTCATGCCAGAGTTCATGTATCGGACAGAGCCACTGTCTGCCGTCGGCCCACATGTCGATCACAATATCGGTTGCGGCAGGGGTGAAGTCGCTGCCGTCGATATCCTTGCGGTAGTAGGGAATGATGACTGTCACCTGATAATCCAGTGTTTGCAGGGCATGAGGCAGTGAGCCGGCGACATCGGCCAGACCACCCGTTTTGGCCAGCGGGGTGGCTTCCGAAGCAATAAAGACAATCTGACGCATAGTTCCCTCCTGCCGCGCAGTATAGCATTTTGCGGGTTCGTCTGAACTGTCGCATTCGCCATCGACAAGACATCGTTTTTGACGATAATCACAGGCTATCTTCCGACCCGCAGTGTCGCTGTCGGGTTATGAAGGGAGGGGAAGTTGTCTGAGCTGATTCGTTCACAAGCATGGCAGGCACTGCAGCAGCATGCCGAGGCGATGCAACAGGTTCATATGCGGGATCTTTTTGCCGATGATGAGCATCGTTTTCAGCGCTATTCGCTACAATTCGGGCAACTGCTGGTAGATTATTCAAAGAATATCATTACTGATAAGAGCATGCGTCTGCTGCTGCAACTGGCCGAAGAACGCCGGCTGTCTGAGTGGATTGAGCGCATGTTCAATGGTGAGAAGATCAATCTGACAGAGGGGCGTGCGGTACTGCATACGGCTCTGCGCAATCGTTCCGACCGGCCAGTATATGTTGATGGTCGGGATGTTATGCCGGATGTGCGGCGCGTATTGCAGCAGATGCGCGTGTTTACGGACAAGGTTCGGCAGGGCGTGTGGCTGGGTTCAACAGGCAAGCATATTACGGACATCGTGAATATCGGCATCGGCGGTTCGGACCTTGGCCCGGTCATGGTGACCGAGGCGCTGAAAGCCTATGCGCAGGATGGATTGAACGTGCATTTCGTGTCCAATGTGGACGGCACGCATATGGTGGAAACGTTGAAAGGCCTGCATCGGGAGACCACGCTGTTTGTTATCGTGTCCAAAACGTTTACGACACAGGAAACGATCACCAATGCCAAAACGGCACGTGACTGGTTTCTCACGCGCGGCGGTACGCGAGAAGCCGTGGCCAGACATTTTGTTGCCGTTTCGACGAATGCCAAAGCCGTGGCGTCGTTTGGAATCGATACGGGCAATATGTTCGAGTTCTGGGACTGGGTGGGCGGCCGTTATTCCCTGTGGGGTTCTGTCGGTCTGTCCATTGCGCTGTATATCGGTATGGATCGCTTCGAAGAACTGTTAACCGGCGCGCATGCCATGGATGAACATTTCCGCAATGCACCGTTTGCCGAAAATATCCCTGTCATTCTCGGTCTGCTGGGTATCTGGTATAATAATTTCATGCATGCCGATTCGCATGCGATCCTGCCTTATGACCAGTATATGCATCGTTTTCCGGCCTATTTCCAGCAGGGTGATATGGAAAGCAATGGCAAGCGCGTAACGCGCGACGGCGAACAGGTGGACTATTCTACCGGACCGATCATCTGGGGTGAGCCGGGCACCAATGGGCAGCATGCATTTTTTCAGCTCATTCATCAGGGTACGAAACTGGTGCCATGTGATTTTCTGGCGCCGGTAGAAACGCAGAATCCGGTGGGTGAGCATCATCGCATGTTGCTATCCAATTTTTTTGCACAGACCGAAGCATTGATGCGTGGCAAGACGGAAGCGGAAGTGCGTGGTGAACTGCAGGCGCAGGGCATGAGTGAGGCGGATATTGAGGTGCTGTTGCCGCACAAGGTGTTTCCCGGCAACCGTCCGAGCAATTCGATCATGTTTACCAAGCTTACGCCGCATACGCTGGGCATGCTGATCGCGATGTACGAACACAAAACCTTTGTACAGAGCGTTATCTGGGGCGTGAATGCCTTTGACCAGTGGGGTGTGGAACTGGGCAAGCAACTGGCGCGCAGCATTTTGCCGGAGCTGGTGGATAACCGGCCTGTGACGACACACGACGCTTCCACCAATGGTCTGATTAATTTCTACAAGCAGCAGCGTCGGGAGTAAGTGCGGCTGAGACGGGTTTACGCTTGAGTCGGCACGTGCCCTGGCTGGTGAAACGGGCTAGTGTTCGCATCCCATGATGCACGTTAGTGAATCCCATGCATTATTTCGCCTGATTAACGGGCATCCATCCACGTTGGCTGATCTGTTTTTCGGTACGATCAGCGGTCTGGGCGACGGATTGGTGGTGGCGCTGTTATGCGCCCTGATCATGTTATGGCATTTGCGACTGGGCATGGCGGCCATGCTCGCATTCATCGTCTCCGGGGTGTTGGCGCAGACGTTGAAGCGCATATTCGATATGCCCCGACCACCGGCGCTGCTGGAACATGTGCATGTGCTGGGGGTGCCATTGCAGGCGCATTCCTTTCCGTCGGGGCATGCGACATCCGATGGTGTCATAATCGTGGCAGCATTGCTGTTCTGGGGGCGCGGGGATAGACGTGGCTGGCTGGCAGCACTGCTGTTTTTGCTGGCAGCCATTGGCCGGATTTACGGCGGTGTCCACTTTCCGCTCGATGTGGCGATGGGATTGCTGCTGGGCATGATCTCCATGTATGTATGCTGGTACTGGCTGGCAGGGCGTATTCCGCAGCATTGGCAAGAGAATCCCTGGAGCTGGAAGGTCAGCGGTCTGCTGGTGCTTGCACTGGCGGCAGCACTGGGTCTGGGCTATCGTATTCAGCCGGCAACGGCTGAAGTTCTGACGCTATTGTTACCGGTATTATCACTGATGTTGCTGGCGCATGTCTGGAAGGGGAAACTGCATGGCCGTTGATACTCAAGTGCATTTTGAATTGCTGGAACATCCGGACCGAGTGGAGGGTATTGCCCGCCTGTTGTTGCGCCGCGGTCGGTTGACGCCGCATGTGCTGGTGATTTGTCCGGATGCCGGGTTTATGGCGGCGCTGGATGAGCGTTTGTGGACGGTGCATCCCGAATCGTTTCTGGCACATGGCATTGCCGGTGCGGATGCGGCGGTGAATGCGCGTCAGCCAATTCTGCTGGCTACATCGATTGCGCGGGATAATGATGCCGCAGTATTGATCAATGGCGGCGTGGAAGTGCCGCCGAACGTATCCGGATTCGCGCATCTGGTGGATTTTGTCGATGGCTGGGATGAAGCCCTGAAACAGGCAGCACGCGAGCGTTTCAGAACCTATCGTCAAATGGGCCTGGAGCCGACGTATTTGGGCAAAAAGTCATAATACGATGTGTCCGTAGAAGCTGAACGATCCAGGGTGCTGCTGGATTTAAAAAAGGAAATAAAATGATGACACCGCCTGCGAAGGGCGGTGTCATACACAGAACGGTTAGTGACAGCCCTCGCCGCTATGTACGTGGCCGTGTTCCAGTTCTTCGGCCGTGGCTTCGCGGATATCCGCAACGTCCACATTGAAATGCAGGCGTTCGCCGGCTAGTGGATGGTTGCCATCAATGGTGACATCGTCGCCATCCACGGCTGCGATGGTGATGACCTGCGTGCCGTCCGGTGTTTCCGCCTGGAACTGCATGCCGACTTCCAGCTTGTCTACACCCTGGAAAAGATTACTGGGAACTGTCTGGATCAGGTTCTCATTGACCTCGCCGTAGGCATCAGCGGCTTCGATGGTCACCTGCAGGGTATCGCCGGTGGTTTTGCCTTCCAGTTCCTTTTCCAGACCGGGAATGATGTTCTGCGCACCATGCAGATATACGAGAGGTTCGGCGCCTTCGGATGAGTCGATTATGACTCCGGCATCGTCTTTCAGCGTATAATGAATGGATACGACCGTATTGTTTGCAATCTGCATGAGATTCTCCTTGCATTAAAAAAAACGGCGACCCTACGCAAATGCATTATGCAGACAAGTTTTCCCTGTCAGGAAATGTCGGGCATGATTTTTACCGTATGACTATCTGGCTAAAC
>CAZTGM010000047.1:0-14339 GCA_964613235.1 uncultured Zetaproteobacteria bacterium
TAAGTCCGGGCAATCAGTGACGGAAATGGCGGATGCCGGTGAAGATCATTGCCAGGCCGTGTTCGTTGGCTGCGGCAATGACTTCCTCGTCGCGGATTGAGCCGCCCGGTTGAATGACGGCCGTAGCTCCTGCATCGGCCAAGGCATCCACGCCGTCGCGGAACGGGAAGAAGGCATCGGAAGCGACGGCCGATCCCTTGATCGCCTCGCCGCCGTGTTCGGCGGCAATGCGTGTCGAGTTGACCCGGTTCATCTGCCCTGCTCCAACACCGAGCGTGACGCCACTTTTGGCGAATACGATGGCATTGGATTTGACATGCTTGGCCACGGTCCAGGCAAACAGCATGTCGTTCCATTCGGCTTCCGTCGGTGCGCGTTCGGTGACCACCTTGCATGAAGCGCGATCGAGCATGTGTGCATCGCGTTCCTGTACCAGCAGGCCGCCGTTAACGCGCTTGAATTCCAGCCCGCTGCTGACGGGCTCAACGCCCGGCGCCAGCAGTAGACGCAGATTCTTTTTCGCCGAAAGAATTTTGCGTGCCGCATCCTCGAAACCCGGTGCGATGATGACCTCCATGAACGTCTCGGCGATTAGCTTCGCCGTTGCAGCTGTCAGGGGCCGGTTGAAGGCGGCAATGCCACCGAAGGCCGATACCGAATCGGCCGCGCGGGCCCGTTCGTAGGTTTCGGCCTGACCAGCGCCTGTGGCTACGCCGCACGGATTGGCGTGCTTGACGATGACCACGGCCGGTGCTTCAAAATCGCGCACCAGCGCAAAGGCCGCATCGGCATCGGCAATATTGTTATAGGACAGTGCCTTGCCCTGCAGTACCTGGCAATCGGCCAGCGAGATGCCTTCATCCTCCGGATCGGCATAGAAGGCACCGGCCTGATGCGGGTTCTCGCCGTAACGCAGTACATCGGCCGTTTTGATGAACTGGCGGGTGAAGATGTCCGGGAATGCGCGCTTGCTGCCGTCGGCATTGAGCGCCGAGAAATGGTTGGCGATGGCGCCGTCGTAGGCGGCCGTATGCGCGAACGCCTTGACAGCCAGCGCCCGGCGCTTGCCTTCATCCAGGGTGTCGTTATCGATGGCATCGAGTACCATCGTGTAATCGGCCGGATCGACGACGATGGTGACAAAACGGTGATTTTTGGCCGAGGCGCGGACCATGCACGGCCCACCGATGTCGATGTTCTCGATCGCATCATCAATCGTACAGCCTTCTTTGGCGACGGCTTCGCGGAATGGATAGAGATTCACGCAAACCAGATCGATCTGCTCGATGCCATGCTCGCGCATGGCTGCCAGATCCGCCTCGTTGTCGCGGCGGGCCAGAATGCCGCCGTGTACTTTCGGATTTAGCGTTTTCACGCGTCCGTCCATCATTTCCGGGAAACCGGTATAATCGGAGACATCGCGCACCGGGATGCCCGCTTCACGCAACAGGTGTGCCGTGCCGCCGGTGGAAAGAATATCGACGCCGCGATCGGCCAGGGCTTTGGCAAATTCGCTGACGCCGGTTTTGTCTGAAACACTGATCAGTGCGCGCTGAATATTCATCATGGTCCGCCTGTTCTTGCAATTTGATTGGAGAGGCGGAACGCTACGCATCCCCTGAATCAACGCAAGAAGACAGGACTGGAGGTTCGATGCGCAGATATCACATATGGATATGGCTTGCATGTATGATGACAGCATCGTCTGTTGCCCAGGCATCAGATTTGCAGCAGGCAACATTCAAAAATGGCGTTAAACTGGTTGTGGAAGAGGACCATTCGGCGCCTGTGGCCATGGTGCAGATCTGGCTGAAAGTCGGTGGTCGCGATGAGGTGCCGGGCAAAACGGGGCTGGCGCATGTCTTCGAGCATATGATGTTCAAGGGCTCGAAGAAACTTGCTCCGGGCGAATTCTCCAAACGCATTGCGGCCATGGGCGGCAATGATAATGCGTTTACCAGTCATGATTTTACGGCCTATTTCGAAACAGTGCCGGCAGCTCGTGTCGATGAGGTGCTGGGCATGGAGGCCGAGCGTTTCGCCAGGCTGAGGCTGAGCGACAATGAGTTCCAGAAAGAAATTCGCGTGATTATGGAAGAGCGACGCATGCGCACCGAGGATGATCCGAACAGTCATATGTTTGAGGAATTGTCGGCCGCCGCCCTGCGTCTGCATCCCTATCGCAATCCGGTGATTGGCTGGATGCAGGATTTGCAGCGTTTGACGATCGGGGATGTGCGCGCTTTCTATCGGCAGCACTACGTGCCCGGCAACGTGATCGTCGTCGTGGTCGGTGATGTGGATTTTGCGCATGTAAAAACAGTGGTTCGGCGTACATTCGGCCGCATCAGGGCACGAGCGGTGCCGGCGCGTTTCAATCCGGTGGAGCCTGAACCGCTGGGTTCCAAACGGGTGGAAGTGCATTTGCCGGCGCAATTGCCGATGTTGGCCATGACCATGCCGGTGCCGGTATGGCAGCCGGGCAAAAACGATTCCGAGGTCGCGGCATTAGCCGTTGCCACACAGATTCTGGCCGGCGGTTATGCCGCACGCATGCAGAAGGAACTGGTCGATGAACAGCGCCTGGCGTTTTCAGCGGCTGCCGGTTACGACCCGTTCAGCATGGGTATCGATCTGTGGTTTGCCTATGGCATGCTCGGCCCGAAGCAGAAGCCCGAGGCTTTTGAACAGGGTTTCTGGCGCCTGATTCGGGATATGGCAAAGACGTCGGTGGATCAGGCAACGCTGGCCGCTGCCAAGCGCAATATGATTGCCAGCGAGGTATTTGCACAGGATTCGCTGTATCTGCGTGCCAAGGAAATCGGACGCATGGAAGTCGTTGGCATTGGTGCGGCACATCGCGATGACTGGCTGGCGGCAATTCGTCAGGTCACGGCTAAGGACGTTCAGCAGGTCGTGGCACGCTGGCTGAAGCCTGCGCGCGCGACAACCGGCATTCTGATTCCGGAGGTGAAGCCATGAAGCGGTTGTCAATATTGCTGGGTCTGTTGCTGATCAGTCATACAGCCTGGGCCGTGCCGCCCATTCAGGAAGCCAGGCTGGACAATGGGTTGCGTGTCTTGCTCATGGAGGCGCATCAGGTGCCGATGGTGGCCATGCAACTGAACGTTGTTGCCGGCAGCCGTTTCGATCCGGAAGGACGGGAAGGTACGGCCATGATGCTGGCTTCGATGCTTACCGATCATACGGCCAAACATACGCATGAGGCATGGAACCGCCTGCTGGACCAGGATGCCATCAAGCTGGGCAGTGATGTCGATGTGGATCGTTTAAGTCTGTCACTGACCGTTCTGCGCGAAGCACTGGAGTCGGGGCTGGATGCGTTTGCCGAGGCATTACTCCAGCCTGGCTGGAGTCGAAAGCGTTTTGCCAGCCTGCAACAGGATGTCATTGCCGCTGCTCGCAAGGCGAAGGAAGAGCCTGGTGTTGTGGCCAGCGAGGCCAGCCGGGCGTTGTTGTTTGGTACGCATCCTTACGGCCATCGTGCCGAGGGCACACCGGCATCCCTGAAGCAGGTGGGCCTGAAGGATTTGCAACGCTTGTATCGCCGGCAGGTCAAACCGGCCGGTGCGGTATTGGCGGTCAGCGGTGATATTACGATGCAGGAATTGCTGGCTTTGCTTAAGCCTCGTCTGGGTGCATGGCAAGGTACGCCTGAGAAGGCATTGTACGCCATTGAATCGCCTGCCACCGTTAAGGGGCAGCGCAAGGATGTGGCGATGCACACGACACAAACGCTGGTACAACTGGTGCGGCTGGGACCGGCACGCAATGCACAGGACTTTTTTCCGACTTTCGTGCTCAATCATATGCTGGGCGGAGGCGGGTTCGGCTCGAAGCTCATGGAAGAAGTGCGTGAAAAACGCGGACTGGTTTATGGCGTCTATTCGTATTTTGCGCCGCTGGCGACACATGGCCCGTTTGTGATTACCCTGCAGACTCGTGCGGATCAGGCCGATGAAGCCAGCCGGGTCGTACGGCAAACGATGCAGGCCATGGCCGAGGGGCATATCAGCCGCAAGGACCTCAAGGCGACCAGGGCCAATCTGGTCGGCAGTTTTGCCCAGCGCATGGATTCCAACCGCGAGCGTGTCGGCCTGATGTCGATGATCGGCCTCTATGATTTGCCGCTGGATTATTTGCAGCAATGGACCGGGAGCGTACAGGCCGTAAGCCTGCAGGACATTAAAAAGGAAGCTGCCCGCTGGCTGACGCCCGAATCCTGGAACGAGGTGCGCGTCGGTCCGGCCGGCAATCAATAAGCAGCATGCGTATTACGGCCGGCACGATGCGGGGGCGGGTCATGCATGTCCCCCCCCTGCCCGGCCTGCGGCCGACGCCGGCCAAGGTGCGTCAGGCACTGTTCAATATCCTTGGTGATATTTCCGGTGCATCGATGCTGGATCTGTATGCCGGCTCCGGCCTGATGGCACTGGAAGCCATCTCGCGCGGTACCGGCAAGGTATTGTCCGTGGAGATGAACCGGCGTGCTATACAGCACATGCGCGGCATTCGTGCCGACTGGCAACTGGATGATGCCTGGCAGATTTTCGCCGGCAAGGTGGATCATGCATTGGAAACCCTGAGCAGAACGCATTTCGATCTGATTTTTGCCGACCCGCCCTATGATCAGGGACTGGCTGAACGATTGCCGACACAACTGGATGCACATGGCGTTGGTTGTACGCAATTGGTCGTTGAAGAATCCAGCCGCGTGCAACCTGCCTGGCCTGCCGGCTGGCAATGCACGCAATCACGTCGTTATGGCGACACGACGCTGCATTTTTTACAACCTGCATAGGCCTCTGCTGGACGCACGCCAACAGCATGCGCTAAGCTGGCCGTTATTCACTGATATTGGGAGTACACATGCCGAGAATCGCCATTTATCCGGGAACATTCGACCCCATTTCGCTGGGCCATGTTGATGTCGTACTTCGTGGACTGAAACTTGTGGATCGCATCGTCATCGGCGTAGCCGAGAATATCGGCAAGGGGCCGATGTTCGATCTGCAGACACGGCTGGATATGGTGCGCGAGGTGTTCGCCGATGAGGCCCGCGTGGAGGCCGTGGCCTTTACGGGCCTGCTCGTGGATCTCGCGCATCAGCATGATGCCGAGGCCATTCTGCGCGGGCTGCGCGCAGCTTCGGATTTCGAATATGAATTTCAGATGGCAACGATGAATCGGCGACTGGATGAATCGATCGAAACGGTGTTCGTCATGGCGCGTGAGGATTACACGTTTGTATCTTCCCGTTTTATTCGTGAAATCGCCAGCATGGGCGGTGATGTATCCTCGCTGGTGCCGCCTGCCGTATTATCCCGTTTGCCGAATCAGCAGGCATAAAAGTTTCATGGCCGCCGCATGATCAGGGCTGCCCATTCATCTTCCGTATATCGTTCGTGCAGGATCAGTCCCTGCTGTTCGTAGGCTTGCTGTACGCCCTCTATCTGTTCGATCAACAGGCCGGAGAGTACCAGCATGCGTTTCGTGCATGCCGCCAGTGCCGGCGCCATATCGATTAACGGGCTGGCAAGGATATTGGCAATCACCAGATCGAATGTTTCGGATGGAGGTGTATCAGCCCACTGCACATCCAGTTGCACGCCATTTATGTTCGCATTGGTACGACAGGCTGCGACCGACTCCTCGGCCAGGTCGATGGCCAGTGCGGTTTTGGCGCCCAGTTTCAGCGCGGCGATGGCCAGAATGCCGGAGCCTGCGCCCATATCGAGCAGGGAGTCGATCGTCTGTGTGCGACAGATTTGTTCGATGGCCTGCAGGCAGAGGCGAGTGGTCGGATGCGTTCCGGTGCCGAAGGCCATGCCCGGATCGAGGACAATATCGATTTTATCGGCCGGTGCGGGTTCGCAGAACGAAGGTCGCACCCACAGCGCATCGCCAATGGCCATGGCCTGCCAGTCCTTCTGCCATGCTGTGGCCCAGTCGGTTTCTTCCAGTTCATGGATGCGGCAGGCTGCTTCATCGATACCGGCGCGTCGCAGCGATTCGAGCAGCAGTGCGGGCGAATGCGTATCGGCATCGAACCAGGCCAGATGTGTTTCCTCGCCGCTGTCGGCATTGGTTTCACTGGCTTTCGCCGCGGCAGGCACGGCTTCACACCATGTATTAAAGGCTTCGCCATCCATGGCTGATGCGTGAATTCGCACTTCCAGATATTTTGATGCTTGCATCTTGTTACTCCCTTCGCTGCAATAACCGCCCTGCGGGAGGTTAGCCAGTGCCCAAGTCTTCTATATATCGCATGCGTGTTAAAGAGAATGTACGCATGACCGATCCCTCATGTGACGATGTCGTTGTTCGCCTGACGCTGACGCCTGTGCGTAACGAGTCCGTGCGCCCCTTCAAGGCAGGTCAGTATGTGCGCATCGGCGTGCCGGGCGTGGATCAGCCGGCACCCGGTTATTTCGCCATTGCCAGCGAACCGCATGAACCACGCAGCTATGATTTTTTCGTCAAATGCGCTGGCCCCTTGTCACGCTATCTGTGTGATCTGCAGCCGGGCAACGAACTGGAGGTCGACGGGCCGATGGGCAAGGCTTTCGACTTGGAGCCGTACCACGGTTTCGATGTTTATCTGATCGGCGTAGGCACTGGCATCGCTCCGTTGCGCAGCGTATGGCATCATATTATCCGCCACCGGGCCGATTACGGCAAGGTGGCCATTTATGCCGGCTTTCTGACGCCTCTGCACCGTCTGTTGACCGATGAACTGGAAATGCTATCCGAGCATCATATTGACGTGCATGTCACTGTCGAGTCCGGGCAGGATAGCTGGGATGGGCCGATTGGCTATGTGCAGCATGCGCTGGCGGCGGATCGGCCGGATGGTCATCATGCCGTGGCCTGTCTGGCCGGTATGAGCGCAATGGTGGACGCCTGTACGCAAACGCTGCAGAATCTCGGCTTTGATGACAGTCGCATTCTGCTCAATTACTAATCCCGTGTCTGATCAGGCACCCTCCCCCTGTTGCGAACTTCCATTGCTGGCCCTTGATATCGGCACCAAACGTATTGGTGTAGCCGTGTCTGATCGGTTGGGCATCAGCGCGCGCGGCATTACTTGTTTGCATCGGCGGGATCAGGGCTGGCCTGCACAATTGCAAAAGATTATCGATGAATATGGCATTCGTGCCATTGTCGCTGGCCTGCCGAAAAACATGGATGGCAGCGAAGGAGTGCAGGCGGAAGATGCCAGGGAGGCGGTGGCCGAACTGCAGCAGCGGGTTGCCCTGCCCGTCGTGTTTCAGGATGAACGGCTGACGACCTGGACGGCTAAAGAGCGTTTGTATGCGCAGGGGTTGTCACAGAAAAAGGTGCACGAACGGCTCGACCAGACGGCGGCGGCCATTATTCTGGAAGACTTTCTGCATGCCCATCCGGAGTTGAAAGCATGAACCGAACGCAGGTGATTTTCGATACAGCTGCCGTGAACGTCGCACTGAATCGCATGGCGGCACTGATGCGTCAGGACGAGGTGTGGCTCATCGGTATTCAGCGCGGCGGCGCGCATGTGGCCGATGCCCTGCAGCAGCGACTGGAGAAGCAGGGGGGTACGGTGCATCGCGGCAATCTGGATATCAGCTTTTATCGTGACGATCTGGATACCGTTGGTCCCAATCCCGAAATCCGGCCAACACGACTGCCGTTTGATGTGTCGGAAAAAACGATCTGGCTGGTCGATGATGTGCTCTATACCGGTCGCACGATACGCGCTGCCCTTGGCGAGATTTTCGATTACGGCCGACCTGCCTCCGTGCGCCTGGCCGTGCTGGTGGATCGCGGTGGCCGCGAATTGCCTGTTGCGGCGGATATCACTGGCATGGTGCATGATTCTCCGGCAGGTTGCTCGGTCAAGCTGATGACCGAGGCGGATGGCTGGTATATTGTACAAAGGCGGGTCAAACCATGAAACCGTTGCAACACCTGTTCGGCATTGCTCAGCTCGATGCAGAGCAGATGCATTATCTGCTCAGGCTCAGTACTTCATTTATCGATCTTTCCCGCCGTCCGATTCGCAAAGCGCCGACGCTGCGCGGCAAGACGATCATCAATCTGTTTTTCGAGAATTCGACGCGCACGCGCACGAGCTTTGAGATTGCAGGCAAACGCCTGTCGGCGGATGTTATCAACATCTCTGCCTCGACAAGCGCCACCCAAAAGGGTGAATCATTGCTGGATACCGGCCAGACGCTGGCGGCCATGCAGCCGCATGTACTGGTGATCCGTCATTCCATTGCCGGCTGTTGTGAGTTTCTGGCACAATATCTGGACAATACGGCCATCGTCAATGCCGGTGACGGTTCACACGAACACCCGACACAGGTACTCACCGATTTGCTGACGTTGCAGGAATCCGGTGGCTTTGAAGGCAAAACGATCACCATGGTGGGCGATATCGCACATTCGCGCGTGGCCCGTTCACATCTGCTGGCCGCACGCCTGATGGGTTATCGTCTGCGTCTGGTTGCGCCGAAGACATTATTGCCGGCGGAAGTGGAGCGTTATGGTTGTGAAGTGTTCCATGATTTCGATGCCGCTATTCCCGGTTCGGATGTATTATATATGCTGCGGGTGCAAAACGAGCGTCTGACATCCAGTTGCTGTTTTCCCTCCATCCGCGAATACCATGAGGCCTATGGCCTGAACCGGCAGCGTCTGGCGGCAGCCGGCGAGGATTGTCTGGTCATGCATCCGGGGCCGATGAACCGCGGCGTGGAAATCGCCTCGGATGTGGCCGATTCCATGCATGCGCGCATTCTCGATCAGGTAGAGCATGGCGTGGCCGTGCGCATGGCCGTGCTGACGGCATTATGCGGTGCGCAACCGGAAGGGGAGCAGGAAACATGAACAGGCTGGTGTTACGTAACGGACATGTCATCGACCCGGCCAACGGGTGCGATAACACCTGCGATGTGCTGATTGAAGACGGACGTATTGCCGCCATTGGTGCGGGCCTGACCGGTGGCGCAGATGTGCAGGAGATGGATGTCAGCGGCATGATCGTATGCCCGGGGCTCATCGATATGCATGTGCATCTGCGCGAGCCGGGTCAGGAATGGAAAGAGGATATCGAATCGGCTTCGCGTGCGGCCGTGGCTGGTGGCGTAACCCATATGTGTTGTATGCCCAATACGCAGCCGACGCTGGATCATGCCGGCGTCATTACGCAGGTCATCATACGTGCCCGGCAGGTGGGCCTGTGCGATGTGCACCCGATCGGTGCGGTCAGCCGCAATCTGGCGGGCAAGGAACTGACCGAAATGCGCGAACTGGTGCGCGCCGGCGCCGTGGCCTTTTCCGATGATGGCATGCCGATCTGGCATGCGGGCGTTATGCGTAAGGCGCTGGAATATGCTTCCAGCTTCGACTTTCTGGTTATTCAGCATGCCGAAGACAAGCAACTGACCGATGGCGGCTGTATCAACGAAGGCTGGATGTCCACACAGCTCGGCGTGGAAGGTATGCCGGCCGAGGGTGAGGATGCGATGATTGCGCGGGATATCATGCTCACGCGTCGTACTGGCGGTCGCTATCATGTGGCACATATTTCCACGCAGGGCGCTGTGGCCCTGGTGCGTGAAGCGCAACAGGAAGGTCTGCAGGTGACGGCTGAAGCCGCGCCACATCATTTTGCACTGACGGAAGAAGAGGTCATGGCCTACAATGCCGATGCCAAGATGAGCCCGCCGCTGCGCACCGAGGGGGACCGGCAGGCCGTGGTCGAAGGGCTGCGTGACGGCACGATCAGCGTTATCGCTACCGATCATGCCCCCCACCATATCGACGACAAGCGCTGCGGCCTGTCCTGCGCGGCATTCGGCATTGTCGGTCTGGAAACGATGTTGCCGGTGTCACTGGAACTCGTGCGCGATGGTGTGTTGTCGATGTCCGAACTCATCGCCAAGATGACGCTCAATCCCGCGCGCCTGCTGAATCTGGATGCCGGCACGCTGAATATCGGTGCAGTGGCGGATCTTTGCATCTTCGATGCATCGGAGCGCTGGGTGCTGGATCGCGACAAGCTGTTTTCCAAATCGACGAATACGCCCTGGCACGGCAAGGAACTGACCGGCCGGGTGAAATACACCGTGAAAAACGGCCGGCTGGTTTATCAGCGGGGAGATATTCTTGGCTGATACATTACGTAACCGCATTTTTGAAGAGCAGGCGAAGATTCTGGTTCATGTGGAGCATCCGGGTGACCAGTGGGTCATGCGCCTGCATGCGCCGAAGATTGCTGCTCATGCCGAGCCCGGCCAGTTCGTGCATTTGCGCGTGTCCGCCGAGCGCCCTTTGCGCCGGCCGATTTCGATCATGCTGGTCGATGGCGACAAGGGTACGATCGATTTGTTGTACAAGGTCGTTGGTGAAGGCACCGGCCTGCTGGCGCAACGAAAAAACGGTGAGACACTGGCTGTCATGGGGCCGATTGGCGTACCGTTTGATTTATCCGATGCAACCCGTCGTTATGTACTGATTGGTGGCGGTGTCGGTATCCCGCCGATGATTTTCGTTGCTGATCGCCTGCAGAACAAGGCTGATGTCGTGCTGTTTGCCGGTTCCGAGGTCGAGTTCCCGTTTGCCTTGCAGCCAGCGCAGGATCTGTTGCCCGGCATCGGCGGCAATACGATCCTGACCATCCGCTCGCTGGCCGAGCGCGGCATTGCCTGCCGCCTGGCTTCCAATGCCGGGCTGTATGGCTGCTATGAAGGCCATGTGCCGGATCTTGCGCGGCATTATCTGCAGGCTTTGTCTGCAGAGGAACGGCAGCGTTGTGTATTGCTTTCCTGTGGGCCGCATCCGATGTTGCATGCTGTCGCACGACTGGGGCGAGAGCTGGATATACCGGCCTGGCTCAGCCTGGAAGAACATATGGCCTGTGCTATTGGCGGTTGTGCCGGCTGTGTCGTCAAGACGCTGGAGGATGGGCAGGAGCACTATCGCCGTGTCTGCGTGGATGGCCCTGTATTCCCTGCCGATATACTTCCGGAGTTCGCATAACACACTGAATTCGTTGGCAGGAAAGTGTTTCCATGCCATGCTGCCGCGCCATAAGAGGAGATGCCTGTGACTCATATTCGAATTGCTACCCGACGTTCGCCACTTGCCCTGTGGCAGGCTGAGTATGTCGCCCGTGAATTAAGCCGGCTGGATTCGTCGGTAACGACGGAACTGGTCAAGATTGTGACCCGTGGTGATAAGATTCTCGATGTGCCGTTAGCCAAAGTGGGAGG
Source organism: uncultured Zetaproteobacteria bacterium (assembly GCA_964613235.1). Taxonomy (GTDB): domain Bacteria; phylum Pseudomonadota; class Zetaproteobacteria; order Mariprofundales; family Mariprofundaceae; genus J005. The sequence goes on from CAZTGM010000047.1 coordinate 11,283, forward strand.
CAAGGGGCTGTTCACCAAGGAAATCGACGAGGCGCTGCTGGACGGGCGTGCCGATATCGCCGTGCATTCGATGAAAGATGTGCCGACGCAGTTGCCGGCAGGTACGGGCATTCGCGCGCATCCGAAACGCGAAGACCCGCGTGATGCGATTGCGACGATTACCGGTGGGGGATTAGATAGCCTGCCGGAGGGCGCGCGTATCGGCACCTCCAGCTTGCGTCGCATCGCCCAGCTGAAACAGCGTTATCCTTCCTTCGAGTTCGTATCTATTCGCGGCAATATTCAGACGCGATTATCCAAACTCGGCAATGAAGTCGATGCCGTCATCCTGGCCGCAGCCGGCGTGCGGCGCATGGGCATGGATGGAGAGATGCATCAGTTTATCGACACTGACATCCTGCTGCCGGCCGTGGCGCAGGGCACGCTGGGCATCCAGACACGTGATGACGATGATGCGATCAATGCGCTGGTTGATTGTCTGAATGATGCGGATACCGTGCTGCGCACGCGCGCTGAGCGTGCGTTTCTGGCGCGGCTGGAAGGCGGCTGCCAGGTGCCGATCGCTGCTTTTGCCACGCTGGCGAATGGGCAACTGCATTTGCAGGGGCTGGTGGGTGAAGTGGATGGCTCGAAGCTCATTCAGCGTCAGATCAGTGGTGATGTGGCTGAGGCTGCACAGCTGGGCATTGCGCTGGCCGATGAGATTCTGGAGGCCGGTGGCCGCGCCATTCTGGAAGCGTTGTATGCGCAGGGCATCAAATAACCTGCTTTTTGTGCGCCATGTCACGGAGTCGTCATATTTATCGTCTAGACTGGCGCCAGCAGCAGTAGAAACAAGCAACTTCAAAGGCGGAACGCAAGTTCCGCCTTTGAAGTTGGCAGCGATGATAGCTTGTCATTTTGCAGGCATCTGGCCAGCGTTCCGCGCATGAACGAACAGCCGCATGATAACCCCTTACTGAATACCGCACCCAATACCCTGCCCGCTTTTGATCACATCAGGCCGGACCATGTGTTGCCGGCATTAAAGGTCGTGCTGGATGAAGCACGCGCGCAGGTGGAAGCGTTGTGCGCCGTTGATGCACCGGACTGGACATTGCTGATGCAACCTCTGGCGGCCATGGAAGAGCGTATCAGTCGCGTCTGGGGCCCGGTGGTGCATTTGAACGCCGTGTGTGATTCCGACGCATTGCGGCCAGTCTATCAGCAGGGTGTCGCGCTGATGAGCGAATGGCAGAGCGAACTGGCGCAGAATCGGCAACTGTTCGCGGCTATTCGTGCGCTGGCCGACAGTGACGCGTTTGCAGAACTGAATACGCAACAGCAGCAGGTGGTGACGCATATGCTGCGCGATTTCCGCTTGGCCGGTGCCGAACTGGAAGAGCCGGCACGTTCCCGTTTCCGCGATATTCAGATGCGCCTCAGCGATCTGGGTACAATGTTTGAGCAGCATGTACTGGATGCCACACGTGCGTTTGAATTGCATTTGACTTCGGAGCGGGATATTCAGGGTCTGCCGCCCTCCGTGGTTGCTGCAGCCAGGCAGCGCGCGAAGGACAGTGGCAGGGATGGCTGGCTGTTTACGCTGGATGCACCCTCCTATATTCCGTTCATGCAGTATGCCGAGCAGAGGGCATTGCGTGAAACGATGTATCGCGCCTATGTCACGCGTGCCAGCGAGGGCGAACTGGATAACGGGCCGGTCATTAACGAAATTCTGGCCTTGCGTCAGGAGGCAGCCGAACTGCTGGGCTTCCCGTATTATGCTGCATGGTCGCTGGCTACGAAAATGGCTGAAAACGTGTCGCAGGTAACCGATTTTCTGCATGAGTTGGCAGTGAAAAGCCGGCCTTTTGCCGAGCGGGATCTGGCGGAACTGCAGCGCTTTGCGGCCGCGGAACTCGGCCTGGACGAGCTTGAGGCCTGGGATATCGCCTATGCCTCGGAGAAGCTGCGCCAGCATACCTATGCGGTGTCGCAGGAAGAACTGAAACCCTATTTCCCTGAACATCATGTGCTGGCAGGCATGTTTGCACTGGTAGAGCGACTGTATGGCATTACCATCCGCGAGCAACAGGATGCGCCGCGCTGGCATGAAGACGTGCGTTTTTTCCGTGTCTATCGCGATGAGCAGCCGGTTGCTGGTTTCTATTTCGATCCCTATGCAAGAGCGCACAAGCGCGGCGGCGCCTGGATGGACGAATGTCTGATCCGCTGGCGCACGCCAGCCGGCGCATTGCAGTTGCCGGTAGCTTATCTGGTCTGCAATTTCGATGCACCCGTCGGTGATCAGCCGGCTTTGTGGACGCATGATGAAGTGACGACGCTGTTTCACGAGTTCGGCCATGGCCTGCATCATATGCTGACGGAGATGGATGAGCTGGATGTATCCGGCATTCGCGGTGTGCCTTGGGATGCGGTGGAATTGCCTAGCCAGTTCATGGAAAACTTCTGCTGGCAGAAAGATGCCGTGCAGATGTTTGCCCGCCATGTGGATACGGGCGAGATGATTCCCGATGCCCTGTTTGCGCGTATGCTGGCGGCCAAAAACTTCCAGTCGGCATTGCAGATGCTGCGCCAGATCGAGTTTGCGCTGTTTGATATGCGCCTGCATGCCGGCTTTGATATGACGCAGCAAAGCGTGCAGGCATTGCTGGATGAGGTGCGCCACGAGGTGGCGGTGGTTCAGCCGCCGGCATTCAATCGCTTTCAGAACAGCTTTTCACATATCTTTGCTGGCGGCTATGCGGCCGGTTATTTCTCCTACAAATGGGCCGAAGTGTTGTCGGCGGATGTCTTCGCCGCCTTTGAGGAAGAAGGCATTCTCAACCGCGATACGGCCGAGCGTTTTCGTCGCTGCATCCTGTCGGTCGGCGGCAGCCGCGACATCATGCAGGCCTTTATCGCATTCCGTGGGCGCACACCGAGTGTTGAGCCCTTATTGCGTCATTCGGGCCTGCTGGAAGAGAGCAGCGCCTGAGCTGCATCTTTCTGCGTTGAGGTTGTGGGTGAATTTTGTTTCCATAATTCAAATCTATCCAGTAGGCTGATAAATAG
>CAZTGM010000048.1:0-3224 GCA_964613235.1 uncultured Zetaproteobacteria bacterium
GAAGGGAGACTGACAGCATTGAATCAGTTGAAAAAACACGATAATTGCGTACTTATCATTGGTGGCGGCCCGGGAGGGCGGGCCATGCTGGAAATGTTCCTCGAAGAAAAAATGGTTCATATTACTGGCGTTGTGGATACCCAACCCGATGCCCCGGCTATGGAACTGGCACGAGCCAGCGGCATCCCCGTCTTTACGGATCTGGATGCAGCCCTTGCTACCTGCGGGCCCTGTCTGGTCTTTAACCTGACCGGCAAGGTTGACATCAACCACGTCCTGATCAATAAAGGCCATATTGGCGGCATTGTCGGTGGTGTGGAAGCACTGATGATGTGGAAAATGGTCACCAAACTTCAGGAAATGCAAAAAGCACTCTACTATCAGGCACATCATGACCCCCTGACCGGCGCCTATAATCGTCGCTATGTACTGGATCATCTGCAACAGGGATTGAACGAATCCGTGCGATATGACAAACCCTATGCGGTAGCCATGCTGGACCTCGACTACTTCAAGGCTGTCAATGACTCTCTGGGGCATGCTGCCGGTGATGCTGTGCTCAAAGGGCTGGTGGAACGCCTGCAGGAATGCCTGCGCAATGCCGATATTCTGGGGCGTTGGGGCGGTGAAGAATTCCTCATTCTGCTGCCCAATATGGATCTCGGCCATGCCTTGATGGCAGCAAAAAAATGGCTGGCACATGTATCCAGATCACCGATACAACTGGATGACCGACATAGCAAAACGATCACCTTCTCCGCCGGTGTCGCTGCCTTTGACCGAAGCTGGATGCAATACGGCATGGAACGCGCCATGGACAGGCTGCTGCAATGCGCGGATCGACATCTCTACCATGCCAAGGAAACCGGCAGAAACAAAGTTGTCGATTCAATCCCTGATCAAAAACAAGAGTCCATCTAATCAACCCTGTTACTGACCCAGCAGGGTCATCAGTTCGCCCTGCGCTGACCTCGGCTTGCCGCTGGAGCGCATGCGCACATAACTGCCATCCGATCGAAGTGTCCAGGTTCCTGTATTATCTGCCAGATACATGCGCAAGCCTTCCTTCATGACCCGCTCATGCAGGGCCTTGTCCAGAATCGGAAAACAGGTTTCAACGCGGCGCAACAGGTTGCGAGTCATCCAGTCTGCACTGGCACAGAACAGTTCCTCTTCGCCCTGATTATAGAAATAATAAATCCGGTGATGTTCCAGAAAACGCCCCAGCACCGAACGAACGCGGATATTTTCGGAAATACCGGCAATACCCGGCCGCAAACAACAGATACCACGCACAATCAGATCAATCTTCACACCGGCCTGGGAGGCACGATACAGAGCCCGAATGATTTCAGCCTCTTCCAGGCCATTCATCTTAGCGATAATGCGCCCCTGCCCGCCATTGCGCACATGCTCCGCCTCACGCTCAATCCGCTCCATCATCCCCTTATGTAAGGTAAAGGGTGCCTGCAACATCGTTTTCATGCGCTGCACCCGCCCCATGCCAGTGAGCTGCTGAAACACCTTATGCACATCCTCACCCAGCTGGGGATCACATGAAAGCAGACCGAAATCAGTGTAATAACGCGTGGTAATACTGTGATAATTGCCGGTACCGAGATGCACATAGCGCCGCACCCGACGCCCTTCCCGACGCACGATCAGCATCATTTTCCCGTGTGTCTTGTAGCCCACCACGCCATACACGACCTGCACGCCGGCCGCGTGCAGACGATCGGCCAGACCGATATTTTCCTCTTCATTAAAGCGAGCCCGTAATTCGATCACCGCCACGACCTCCTTGCCCGCCCTGGCAGCCCTGACCAGCGCATCAACGATTGGCGAATCCGGCACCACCCGATACAGCGTCTGTTTGATCACCAATACATTCGGATCGCAGGCCGCCTGGTGCAGCAAATCCATAACCGGCGCAAAACTCTGGAAAGGATGATGCAACAGCACATCCGATTTCCGGATCACGTCGAACAGTGAAGATGACTCCTCCTCCACATCAACGCGAAAGCCTTCTGGCAAACCGGCAACAAACGGCCTGAACTTCAGATCCGCACGATCCACTTCATCGGAAATAGCCGCCAGCCGGTACAGGTTCACCAAGCCATCAACACGATATAAATCCTGCTCTTTCAGGTTAAACTGATGCAATAGAAAATCAGACAGCTCCGCCGGACATTTCGTGGATACTTCAAGACGAACGGCCGCACCATAACGTCGCTCCAGCAATTCACCAGCCACGGCTTTCTTCAGGTCTTCAGTCTCTTCTTCATGCAGATAAAGCTCACTGTTACGCGTCACGCGAAACTGATGGCATGCCTTTACCTGCATGCCCGGAAACAATTCACCGACATGGGCATGGATAATCGAGGACAACAGCACAAAGCCATGCGCATAGCCAGCCACATCGGCAGGCAAAGAAATCAGGCGCGGCAATGAACGCGGAGCCTGAACAATAGCATACTGCATTTCGCGACCGAATGCATCCTTACCTTCCAGCGCCACGATAAAATTGAGGATCTTGTTTACCAGCTGAGGGAACGGATGCGCCGGATCCAGTGCAATCGGCGTCAACACTGGCAACAGTTCACTACGGAAAAAGCGCCGGATCCATTGCTGCTGTTGCTCATTCCATTCACCACGTCGAAGGATGGCAATACTTTCGTCACGCATGGCCGGCAACAATTCACGTTCCAGCAGGGCATACTGCTCATGCACCAGCAGTTCGACGGCATGCCGAATCGCGTCCAGTGTCTCCGATGTGGAAAGGCCATCCGGCGAAATCGTATTCACGCCCATGGCAATGCGATGTTTGAGCATAGCCACACGCACTTCAAAAAACTCATCCAGATTGGAGCTGCTGATACATAAAAAACGCAAACGCTCCAGCAAAGGGACCGTATCATCACAGGACATTTCAAACACTCGGCGATTAAACGCCAGCATGCTCAGGTCCCGGTTCAGATACAATTCCGGCGTCTGGAGGTCGCACGTCACATCACCACTGTTATGCAACAAAGAATCCCCCTGCAATCATCGAAAATAATTTCCTCTATGGTACATCAGGTATCGACAATAGCCCGTGTCAATTTGATGACATGGAATCGATCGATGGCCACTATGTCATCACGCTGCCACCTTGCTGACATCCATCTGTCCCATTTGGCTTTATGATGAAGCCATCGATTCCAAGGAGGTTGAGCATGAACCGA